>JAYVSA010000342.1:0-3229 GCA_043775765.1 Breznakibacter sp.
AGGGATGGGATTGCTGTCTCTAATAAATACAGGGTTAATACAAGCTTCACAGGGGAGTGATCAGGTCAAGAATATCTTTTATAATCCTACGGCCGACGTACGAGTAGCACTCTCTGCACTGGCAGTTCTTGTAGTGGCAGGTCTTGTGGCAGGTTATATTCCAGCGTCTAATGCGGCGGCAATAAAACCTATTGAGGCCTTACAAGAAGAGTAAATCAAAAGAGTATATGAATTAAATCAACTGTGACTTATGTTTGATTATGATCGCTGGCAAGAGATATTTATTGCCATAAAAAAGAATAAACTTCGGAGTGCATTAACGGCCTTTGGTGTTTTTTGGGCTGTTTTTATGCTCGTTGTAATGGTTGGCTCAGGGAATGGACTTTCTAATGGAGTAAGTGAAGGGGTTAAAGACTTTGCTACTAATAGCGGGTTTATGTGGGCGCAAACAACCACCAAGACTTTTTTGGGATACAAAAGAGGACGTAATTGGAGCATTAATAACGACGATATTGTCTCCATTAAAGATCAGATTACGGATATTAGTGATTTATCGCCAAGGTTAGAAGGTGGACGTTCGGGGGAGAATGTTGTTAATGGAAAACTTGCTGGTAGCTTTAGTGTGGTGGGCGATTATCCATCGTATGGCCGTCTCGACCCATCGACAATGGTGTTTGGTCGATATATTAATGATGAAGATATTCGGTTAAAACGGAAGGTTTGTCTTATGGGAGAGAGAGTGCATGAAACGCTTTTTAAAAAAGACGAAGATCCTACTGGAAAATATATTCGTGTTAATGGGGTCTATTTTATGGTTGTTGGTGTTGTTCGTTCAAACAATCCAAATATCCAGTTTGCCGGAGATAAAAGAGAGATGGTTACTATTCCTTTTTCTACCATGCAACAAACATTTAACTTTGGAAATGATGTTCACTACTTTGGCATACTCGCTAAACCGGGTGTTACCATAGAGAGTGTTCTGGCCAAGATAAAGCCCATTTTGCAAAAAAATCATAAGCTCAATCCAGATGATAATGATGCCATTGGAAGCGTAGATATTCAAAAGCTTGTTAAAACCTTTGAGTATGTTACCATTGGAATTGGGTTGCTTATATGGGTAGTGGGTATTGGAACTCTCATTGCTGGTGCGGTTGGGGTAGGCAACATTATGCTAATAATTGTAAAAGAGCGAACCAAAGAGATGGGTATTATGCGTGCTCTTGGAGCATCTCCCACCAATATTGTAAGCCAAGTATTAACAGAGTCTGTCTTTCTTACCACTATTTCTGGATTTCTGGGATTGGCACTGGGAACACTTGTTTTGTTTGGAATGGATTTCATGGTAGATGCTTCTCGAAAGATGGCTCCCGTAGATGAACGTACCTTTTTTCTCAATCCTGGTGTAGGTTGGCAATTAGCCCTTTCTGCCATGTTGATGCTCATTATTATTGGATTTTTTGCTGGGCTTGTTCCTGCAATTCAGGCAGTTAGAATTAAGCCAATAGAAGCATTACGAGCCGACGGATAAAACTAATTTATAAACCACAAATAAAATATTAGCCAAAACATAAAATGTAATAATATGAAAAAAGTAATCAGAATTGCACTTGTAGTTTTATTTGCCCTTTTAGTAATTTGGGTCATTTACTACCTCATTCAACAAAGTAAAACGGAGCCTGTAATCTATAAAACGGAGTCACCAACAACTATTACTATCATAAAGAAAACAGTAGCCACAGGTTCAATTGTTCCACGAAAAGAGATTTTAATAAAGCCTCAAGAATCTGGTATTATTAAAAAGATTTATGTAGAAGAAGGTCAAATTCTTAAGAAGGGTGATTTAATAGCTCAAATTCAAATCATTCCCGATGTAGTGGATGTTCGAAATGCCGAAAGCAACGTTAAAAAAGCCGAGATTGCTTTTGAAAATGCTCAACTTGAACATAATAGACAACAAGAGCTTTTTAAAACAGGTGTTATCTCTAAGCAAGAATTTGAGCAAGGTGAGATGAAATTTAGTAACGCGAAGGAAGATTTATCATCTACTCAAGATTATCTCCAATTAAAAATTGAAGGGGTTACCAAGTCCATGATAGGACAACCAAATACAAACATCCGCTCTACTATTGATGGTATGATTCTGAATATTCCTATTAAAGAGGGTAACTCGGTGGTTAAATCGAACTCGTTCAATGACGGTACTACTGTTGCTACCATGGGCGATATGAACGATATGATTTTTCAGGGCAAGGTCGATGAAACAGAAGTGGGTAAAATTAAAACTGGTATGCAGTTGCTTCTATCTATCGGCGCTATTGACACAACAAAATACGATGCAACACTTGAATTTATTGCTCCTAAAGGGATAGAGGAGAACGGCGCTATTCAATTTGAAATTAAAGCCGCCGTAAAACTTAAAGCCAACAGTTTTATTCGTGCCGGATATAGTGCCACCGCTGATATTGTGCTCGATAAAAAAGAAAATGTCTTAGGCATTAAGGAGAAACTTATTGTATTTGCTCACGATACAGCCTCGGTAGAACTTGAGGTAAAGCCTAAAATTTATGAGAAGAAAATCATTAAAACAGGTTTGTCGGATGGTATAAACATTGAGGTTGTTAGTGGATTAACCAAAGATGACAAAATCAAAGTACCAGCAAACTAAGTTATTGGCACTACCATTTGTCATCTATATAAACGATAAATTATGAGATTTAAAATATTAGGCCTTTTATTTTTAGGGGCTGTTGCCACCGTTTCAGCTCAAGATACCATTCGTTGGACATTAGATAGCTGCATCCATTATGCCCTTGAGAACAATTTAACCATTAAAAGGCAAGTGTTAACGTCGCAAAATAGCGAAATACAGTACAAACAAAAGAAGTACTCGTTGCTTCCGTCTCTCAACGCCACTGCTGGATACAATGTTGGTTTTGGTAGGGTTCTCGATCAGAGCACCTATACGTTCCAAAACAATACCACACAAAGTGCAAATGTTGGGGTAAACAGTCAGACGCCTCTTTTTGAAGGTTTTGCAAAACGCAACAGCATAAAAAAGAGCAAACTAGATTACGAGGCCTCTCTTGCCGATCTAGACAAAACTAAAAATGACATCAGCCTACAGTTGGCCAATCAGTACTTGCAAATACTCTACTGTCAAGAGTTATTAGCGGTTTCAAAGGAACAATATAGCCAAACGGAGCAAACAGTAGATCAAATTCAGCGCTAC
>JAYVSA010000343.1:0-9224 GCA_043775765.1 Breznakibacter sp.
GTAATTGAATTAGAGGATTTTAAAGCTGAATTTACTGCCGATGTGGTTTTTTGTTGCATTGGTACTACGGCTGCTAAAACCAAAGATAGAGCTATTTACAAACAGATCGATTTTGGCATTCCTGTAAAAGCGGCAACACTCTGTAAAGAGAATGGTATCGATACTTTTGTGGTTGTTTCGGCTATGGGTGCAGATGCGATGAGTGCTATCTTTTATAATAAAACGAAAGGAGATATGGAGCAAGCAGTATTGAATTGCGGCTTGAAAAGTTGCTATATTATGCGTCCATCACTTATTAAAGGTAACAGAGAAGATAAACGGTTGGGCGAAATTATTGCCTCGGGAGTAATGTTGCTTGCAAACTTTTTTTTTGTGGGCAAATGGCGAAAATACCGCGCTATTGAGGCGAAAACCATTGCTTTGGCTATGCTAAATGTGGCAAAAAATGGTTACTCCGAAAACATTATTGAGTCGGACAAAATAGAACGACTCGGGACTTAATTTTTTTTGCGGTTAAAAAAGAATGAATGTTCATTATATAGTAAAATTTAAAACTTGATTATATGGAATTGTTAGACAAATTGAAGTGGCGCTACGCCACAAAGGCCATGAATGGCCAAAAAGTGGCTCAGTCTAAAATTGATGCTATCCTTGAAGCGGCTATTCTTGCTCCAACCTCTAGTGGGTTGCAACCTTTTGAAATATTGGTAGTTACCAATGATGAGGTGAAGAAGCAGATTCGTGAAATTGGCTGGAATCAATCGGTTATTACCGACTGTTCGCACTTGCTTGTTTTTGCTGCTTGGGATACATATACCCCCGAGCGCATCAACCATTTCTTTGATTTGGTAAACGACGTAAGAGGTGTAAAGAATGAGGGCTGGGAGGCATATCGTCAACAGCTTTTGAGTAGTTATCCGCAACGCGATGCTGAGGATAATTTTCAACACGCTGCTCGTCAGGCTTATATCGCTTTTGCGCACGCCATCGTAGCTGCGGCATTTGAGGGGGTTGATACTACACCAATGGAGGGTTTTGACCCAGCGGCTCTTGATAAGATTCTGAATCTTAAGGAGCAAGGGTTAAGAAGTTGTGTGATTTTACCTGTTGGTTACCGTGATGCCGATAAGGATTGGTTGGTTAACCTCAAGAAAGTACGTAAAAGCAAAGCTGAATTAGTAAAGCTCATAGATTAATTTAACAGGAGGGGATGGGGTGACTCGTCCCTTTTCTTTTAAATCAAATTCATTCAGTACAAACTAGACTTTATCGTTCTTTTGCAAAAAATTAAGTGATAGTTATCCAATCTTCGAATACAATTTCATAAATTGAACTCGCTCAAAATCAGCTGGGTTAGTTATGTTTGACTGACTCATCTTACCCCTAAAATCGGAGATGGTTTTAAAGTTGTTTTTTTCCATATAATTGGAAATACCTTGATTGATGGAGTCAACTATTTTAAAACCATCTTTATATACAACAGAAACCACTTGTACGGCTGTAGCACCCGTTAATATTTGCTTGATGGCTGTTTGAGCACTATGTATGCCTGTTGATGCCACTAATGGACAACTTACACGACTAGAAAGAATAGCCATCCAACGT
Organism: Breznakibacter sp.; assembly: GCA_043775765.1. GTDB lineage: Bacteria > Bacteroidota > Bacteroidia > Bacteroidales > Marinilabiliaceae > JAGPHP01. The sequence goes on from JAYVSA010000343.1 coordinate 1,606, forward strand.
AAAATATTTGAATATTCTGATGGGTCACTAAGTAGATATTTGGCATCTACCACAAAGGTGTCGATGTTGATGTCGGGGTGGAATGGGCGGTTGAAAAGCACCAATCCATCGATGCCAGTTTTTGATAAATCGATTACAGTCGTGGCCAAGTTGGAGAAGTAGTATCCAATTTTGAGAGTTACGGGTATTTTAACCTGCTTTTTAACCGCAGAGATGATGTCGAAATATAGTTTTTCATTTTCGGCTGAGTTGCTTAATATATTTGATGGTAAAACAAAGATGTTAAGTTCTAAAGCATCGGCACCAGCCTCTTCAATTTTGCGGGCAAAGTAGTGCCAATTGTAGGCCGATGTGCAGTTTATACTCGCAATTATGGGTACATCAACGGCTTTTTTGCAATCGGAGATGAAGGTGAGGTATTTGCCGAGGGTTTGTTCTTTGGCGTGGTCTTTTAAGTAGGCCGAAGCCATTTCGAACTCATATTCGCGCTCTTCAAGCAGGGCGTCGTACCCTTTTTGAAATGGGTTATCGTTTTTTGAGGTTTCATGATTGATGTAGTTTTCGATTTCGAACTGTATTTGCTCTTCAAAGATGGACTTTAAAACGATTGCCCCAACTCCGCTTTCGGACGCATGGCGAACTTCAGTCAAAGTGCCACTTAGCCCAGAACTACCCAAAATAATAGGGCTTTTTAATTTCATCCCCAAGTATTGAATTGATAAGTCAGCCATGTTTAGATTTGTTAGTATGTGTCAATACAATAAATATACAAAAAAAATTAACTTTCGTGTCTGCTAAATATAGAATGTGTTTCTTAGTGCATTCTAAATACTTGCGTGATTCCTGAATTTTAAATTTGAGGTGCGTGCAATCTCCTCCAAATTATTAAAATTGAGGGCTAGATAGCCAAAGTTTTAACACTTTATTTCTGTTATTTATTTTATCTTTGTGCCCTTTCCAGTTTTGTAAATAGAAAATTTATTTAGATATGATTCAAGCAGAGATTCACACCGAGAAAGGTGTTATGAAGGTTAATTTTTTTGAGGCTGATGCTCCAAAAACGGTTGCTAATTTTGTAAAACTTTCGAAAGAGGGTTATTATAATGGGTTGACTTTTCATAGGGTTTTGCCCGATTTTGTGATTCAAGGGGGGTGTCCGAAAGGAACAGGAGTTGGCGGACCAGGTTATAAGATTGACTGTGAACTTACGGGCGGAAATCAGTATCACGATAGAGGTGTTTTGAGTATGGCGCATGCTGGTCGCAACACTGGCGGATCGCAGTTTTTTATCTGTCATAGTCGTACAAACACGGCTCATTTAGATAGAAATCATACTTGCTTTGGTAAGGTTTATGAAGGCTTGGAAGTTATTGATGCTATTCGTGCAGGCGATAAAATTACCAAAATTGAGATTATTGAGAGTTAATAACCAAACTAATTTATAACGATATGGATTTTAAACTTATTGGCGCCTTAGTGGTGAAAGAGGATGAAAGAGCTGTTACAGCTACGTTTCGTACTCGCGAATTTGTTGTTGAGGTGGCAGGTGAGCGCTGGAGCGATTTTGTGAAATTTCAGTTAGCACAAGATAAATGTCCCCTTATTGATGCATTTCAATTGGGCGATTTAATAGAAGTTTCGTTTAATGTGAGAGGCCGAAAATGGGAAAAAGACGGTAAGGTTTCTTACTTTAACTCACTCGATGCTTGGCGTTTAAAGAAAGCCGACGGAACTGGCGCTTCGGCTCAAATGGCGGGTGGTACAACAACGGCAAGTGCACCTGTTTCGGCTCCTGTATTTACATCAACAGAGGTCTCAAACGATAAAGAAGGTGGTGATTTACCATTTTAAGGGATAAAAGAAACAAATTTTTGGTTTCTATGTTATAAAATCAAGTTAGCTTCGTGCTGGCTTGATTTTTTTACTTTTACAAGGTTGCAAATGAACACGACAGAGCGTTACCGAGAAGTTATTTCCTATTTTGAAAAGTCGATGCCCGTGGCCGAAACGGAGTTGCATTACACTAATCCTTATCAGCTTTTGGTGGCGGTAATTTTATCGGCACAATGCACCGATAAGCGGGTGAACATGATGACTCCTGCCATTTTTAAGGCCTATCCGAATGCTCAAATGCTTGCAGCTACAACTCCAATGGACGTTTTTGAGTTGATACGTAGTTGCAGTTATCCTAATAATAAAAGTATCCATTTGGTGGAGATGGCAAAGGGGTTGATGGAGCGTTTTGGGGGCGAAGTGCCATCGACCATGGAGGAGCTGATAACCTTGGCTGGCGTGGGTCGAAAAACGGCCAATGTGATTCTATCGGTGGTGTATAATAAACCTGCAATGGCGGTAGATACGCACGTTTTTAGAGTGGCCAAAAGAATTGGTTTAACTCAGAATGCCAAAAATCCATTGGAGGCTGAAAAACAATTGGTAGCTGGCTTTCCTGCGGAATTACTATCGAAGGCGCATCATTGGCTCATATTGCACGGTAGATATGTGTGCGTGGCTCGTAAACCTAAGTGCGGTGAGTGCGGATTGCATGGGAATTGCAACTATTTTTTCGAAAATAATTAAGGCAATAAAGCGTAAACCTTATTGCCTTAACACATGTAATGTTTTTTATGATAATTACTTTGTTGCCAAAACAACATCGAGTGTAAATTGATCCATAATCATTTTGTCGCCAAGTCCTTCAAAGAATTGTCCTGAACCGTATTTGATACCATATTTTGTGCGATCTACTGTAAGTGTAGCTTTATACGCTTTGCCTTCGGCGGTTGCAGTAAATTCAATTAAATTGGTAATTCCTTTAATTGTAAGTAATCCCTTGACTACCGATTGACCTGTTTTGTCGAATGCCGAAGCGCTAGTAATAACCAGTTTCGACTCAGGAAATTTCGCAGTACCGAAAAAATCGTCGGAGTTTAAGTGACCAATTAATTTGTCATGCCATTCACCTGCTGGAAGATCCGCGTTGGTAATAGACGTCATATCTACTAAAAATTCACCGCCAGTAATGTTGCCTTTTTTAAGGTTTAAACTACCCGATTTAACATTTATAGCGCCCGTATGTTCGCCCGACACTTTTTTGGCAGTCCATTTTATTGTAGATGCCGATGCATCTATCGAAACTTGTTGCGCCATTAGCGATGCAACGGATGCCATAACGGCTAAAATTGAAACTAATACTCTCTTTTTCATATCCTTAAAAATTTAATTATTACACATTTTTTATGTTCCTGAACCATTTGAAACTTTACAAATCCATCTCAAAAACTTATGATACAAAGATAGCGGGCAATGCTTGTTCGCACAATGTAGATTTTCGATAAAAGGATGTATAAATCCGAAATCACTTAGTTATTTGCCATATTTGTATAAATTTCTTATATTTAGATAGAGGTTTATAGCATTAATCAAATATAGGCAAAATTACCATTGCTAGTTGGATGAATTTCTTATTTTTGAACTGTTTAAAAAATAATCGAGTGAATTATCAATCTGGAGGGAAAGGCGTAATATTCAATATTTGCACGTTGGTGTTTCTTTTAATCGGGCATCTGGCTTTGGCGCATAATTTAGCGGAAAAAAAGCAGTACAGCGTTGAAGAGGGGTTGGCAAGCAATTCGATTACGTCATTAATTCAAGACTCGAAAGGTTTTATTTGGATTGGCACCACCAATGGCATGAGCCGATTTGATGGTAGAAATTTTATTAATTACAAAAATACGCCTTTTGATTCAACGACCATACCAGGTAACGGAATTACAACGCTGCGAGAAGATTTATATGGCTCTATTTGGGCTGGAACAATGCGTGAGGGCTATGTAAAGATAGAATATTCGGGCTTAGTTCACCGACAGACAAAAATACCGTACCCTCAAAATAAAGAATCGTATATTCTACACGCCAAGCGAAATGGGTTGGTGGTTCTAGGATCCAAACGCTCTGTGTCAATTTATGTCAGCGATTCATCAGTTGTCAATTTAAGCCATCCAATCGATTCGGTTGAATTCGCTGCAACAAATCAAGACAGACCTGTTTGTTGTGATTTAACAGATGGCGACTTAATTATTGGCGTTGGAAAACGGTTGTATTTTTTTGATGCATTAACCAGAAAAATTGTCGCATTTGCCGATAATAGCCCCTTAAATGGCCCTATTACCTCATTAACATTTTTAGATAACAATACTTTCTTAGTTGGAAGTGAGTTTGGTTTGTATTTGGCAAAAAAAGAGGGCGCTGGTCTTAAATGGGTTAGTTTTCTTCCCGATTTATCTGTAACCTGCATGGTTCGGGAAAAGTTGGGAAATATTATTGTTGGTTCACCTAGTGGCATAAAAAAAGTGAGAATAAGTGAGAATAATCTTATTTTATTGCCTTCGACAGAGGTTCAGGAAAAGTTTGAATTTAATAGCATTACAAGTTTGTTGGAAGACACAAATGGGATAATTTGGATTGGGACCAAGCATCAAGGATTATTTAAGCTAAATCCCTCAAATCCACTGTTTTCAACCAAGCAATTTTATCATAATGGCTTTGATAACCAAGCAGGTGTGCTTTCTGTAACATCATTAATTGAAACACAAAATGGTGATATTCTTTTTGGCAGCGATAGAGGAAAACTAACCACTACGGATGTCTTGCTCACTTACCAGAAACCATTTTTTATTAAGAATGCCGATAAACTAAATAATCTCCAAATAACATCGTTGCACCCGTTACCCAACAATGATTTGTTAATTGGCACAAACGAAAGTCTTTTTCTGTTTTCCAATTTAAATAAGGAGATAATACCCGTTTTCGATGATAAGGTAGCTATAAGTTCATTTTTGGAAAGTGGTAATGGAGATGTATATATTGCATCATCTAAAGGAGTACTTAAGTATGCGAATACCAAAATATTACAGGTTGGCGATTCCTTGCTAAATGCAACATGTTTAACTTTAGATAAGGCCGATAATTTATGGATTGGAACAGAAAACGGGCTTTGGGTGTTTCTAAAATCGGATGGTTTCGTTAAAAAAGTTACTGCAAAAAGCCAAACAGAGAACAAACAACTTTGCTACCCAATTTTAACCATGGACAAGGATTCATTGGATAATTTGTGGATTGGAACGGCAAATGGACTTTTTTTCTATTCAAAGGATTCGTCATCTATTCATCCTTTTAATGCCCAAGATCCGCGGTTTGTGGGGGAGTTAATTACGAATATTTCTTGTGATAAATTGGGTAGAACGTGGGTTACCACCCAGAATAGCGTTTTGGTAATAACGAATAACGACTTAGCTTACGCTTTTCGTAGCAGTTCTGAAATGAATTTGCAAGATATAAGCCTAAGGAGTTCATTAATGAGCAAATCAAGTAAGCTATACTTGGGAGGAGATAAAGGAATTTCTGTTATCGACTTAAAACATTTCGATGATGGAGTTGTAAAGCCAAGAGTTACAATTTCTCAGATTAAGTGGCAGTCAAAGAAGTTGAGTGAGGTTTCTACTACCGATGCAATTCATCGCATTGAGGTTAGAGGATTGGAGGAGCTTAAAATTAAATTTGAACTTGCGCTCAATGATTATAGGCATCCCGAAATGAACACCTTCAAATATCGTATCCGTGGGGCTCAAAACAATTGGGTTCAACTTGGCAGTAACAATACAGCCACTTTTTATCAGCTTGCAACGGGCGATTATATTATTGAGTTTCAAGGATGCAACAGTGTAGGAGTTTGGGCCGAAGAACCAATGGTTTTTCACCTTACCATTACGCCTCCGTTATTTAAATCGGGGTTTGCAATTGTTTTTTATTTGCTAGCACTTCTTTTTATTGGTCAAATTATTTACAGTTTCGGTTTCCGCTACCTCAGGCGTACAAAGAAATCACTTGCTGAAGAGAAGATTTCGAAACGACTTTTTGAGGCTCAAAGTGTTAAGTTGGCATTAATCAATAAGAGTTTAACAGACAGTATTGATTACGCAAAAAGAATTCAAGTGGCACTCTTGCCTAATTACACCGAAATACGAAAGATTCTGCCAAAATCCTTTGTGCTTTTTAAACCAAAGGATATTGTAAGCGGTGATTTTTATGCTGTTTTTGAAAAGAATAATCATGTTATTGTTGCGGTTGCCGATTGTACAGGGCATGGAGTTCCGGGAGCATTTATGTCTATGATAGGTTTTGATATGCTCAAAAATATCATTAATGTGCAAAGGATCCTAGACCCCGCAGAAATTCTGAAAATCATGAATAATGAGGTTGTTTCTATGCTCAGACATGGTGGTGCAACTCAAGGTCAAGACGAGTTTGATGTAAACGATGGAATGGATATGGCCGTTTGTGTTATTGATAGAAGTAATAGAAGTTTGCGTTTTTCTGGAGCCATTAATCCGCTTTACCTAATTAGAAACAACGAAATATTAAACTATAAAGGAAGCCGTTACTCGGTTGGGCACACGTGGATTGATGACGAAAATGTCTTCCAAACAGAAGTGGTTGAGCTCGAAAACGATGATGCTTGTTATATGTTTTCAGACGGATTTGTGGATCAGTTTGGAGGTTCTGAAGGCAAAAAATTTAAGTTCAGACGTTTCCGTCATCTCTTGTTGCAAATTCATCGATTACCTCATTCCAATCAACATGCGACTATAAAAAATATGATGCGAGATTGGATGTCTAAAGGCAACTATCCTCAAGTTGATGATATGTTAATTCTTGGATTTAATCCACTCTCTAATGAGGATTAAAAATGGAAATAGACAAATGCGTTCTATATTTGCAGCTAAAAATCAACAATTACCCACAGTGATTGTTTTAGCAATAAGTAATATCTAAATGAACTAAAAACAATGAGTAAAAAATATATTGGAGCCCATGTAAGTGCTTCTGGAGGTGTTGAATACGCCCCTATTAACGCCCACGAAATAGGGGCTAATGCGTTTGCCTTATTCACAAAAAATCAAAGACAGTGGGTTGCTAAGCCGTTGACTAGTGAATCCATAAAGTTGTTTAAGGATAATTGCCAGAAATATGAGCTAAATTCTGATTTTATTCTTCCTCACGATAGCTATTTGATCAATCTCGGGCATCATGAAGCGGGTGCGTTGTTGAAATCGCGCGAGGCTTTTTTAGATGAGATGGTGCGTTGTGAACAACTCGGACTGAAATTATTAAACTTTCATCCAGGGAGTCATTTAAACGAGCTTTCGGAAGAAGAGTGCATGAATTTGATTGCCGAGTCTATCAATATTGCATTAGCTCAAACAAAAGACGTTATTGCCGTAGTTGAAAATACTGCTGGACAAGGCACAAATATTGGTTATAAGTTCGAGCATCTTGCTTATATTATCGATCGGGTAGAAGATAAGAGTCGTGTTGGTGTTTGTATTGATACATGCCATACATTTGCATCAGGTTACGACATAAGAACAGCGGAGGGTTACCAGTCAACCTTTGCTAAATTTGACCAAATAGTGGGGTTTAACTACCTCAAGGCTGTGCATTTAAACGACTCCATGAAAGGAATAGGAACGCGCGTAGATAGGCATCATAGCTTGGGTAAAGGTGAGATTGGGCTCGATTTTTGTGGCCTTATGATGAATGATGAACGATTTGACAAC
>JAYVSA010000344.1:0-4130 GCA_043775765.1 Breznakibacter sp.
GAAGCAACTCTCGGCCAAGCAATATGGCGTTTTTCAAGAGAAAGAGTATAAGTTTAAAGGGTTTTTTGCTCAACGACGTACGCTCAGAAGTTATCAAAATCCTATTGCTGCTCATCTTCTTGGTTATATTGGCGAGGTAGATACGGCATCAATACGAAAAGATTCGTACTACGAAAGTGGCGATTACCGTGGAATAAGTGGTATTGAAAATACGTATGAGAACGTTTTGCGTGGGCAAAAGGGTTCGCGCTACATGATGGTTGATGTGCATGGTCGCGAAAAAGGCTATTTTGCTGGCGGTAAATTCGATACAACGTCTGTTAATGGCAAGGATATTCAAATATCGATAGATATTGAATTGCAGGCTTATGCCGAAAAACTTATGACTAATAAAACGGGTAGCGTACTGGCCATTGAACCTTCTACGGGCGAGATTCTTACCATGGTTTCTGCTCCTACTTATGATCCTTCCATCTTAATTGGTCGTGATAGAATAGACAATTATCCTATTCTGAGAAACGATCCATCCAAACCTCTCTTCAATAGGGCTATTCAGGCACAATATCCTCCAGGTTCTACCTTTAAATTGATGAATGCCTTAATTGGTTTGCAAGAAGGAGTCATTTTTCCTACCACTACTTTTGGCTGTAGCCGAGGCTATCATGTTGGTGGCTTAACGGTTGGGTGCCACGCGCATGCTGGTCCTCTCGATTTACGTGGGTCTATTGCCAACTCGTGTAACGCCTACTACTGTAATGTGTTTCGACGAATTATTGATAACAACAAATACAAATCCGTAAAGGAGGGGCTCGATGTTTGGAAAAAGTATGCCAACAATTTTGGCTTAGGAAGAAGAATGGGCATCGACTTTGATACGGAATTGAAAGGTTTAATTCCTGGTCAGGAATATTACAACAAGGTTTATAATGGTAGTTGGAACTCTGTAACTATCATCTCATTATCTATTGGGCAAGGGGAGGTTTTATCTACGCCCGTTCAGTCGGCCAATGTGGTTGCGGCCATTGCCAATAGAGGCTGGTTTTATACCCCGCATGTCATTAGAAAAATTGAGGACGAGCCATTTCCAGAACAATTCAGAGAAAAACATCAAACAGGTATTGATAGTCTAAATTATCTTCCTGTAATTGATGGTATGGAACAAGCCGTTTTGGCAGGAACCGCAAGAATAGCTCAAATTGAGGGTATTAAGATTGTTGGAAAAACAGGAACCGCTCAGAATCCACACGGAAAAGACCACTCGGTTTTTGTCTGTTTTGCACCTAAAGATCATCCAAAAATTGCCATAGCAGTATATGTTGAAAATGCCGGTTTTGGCGCAACATGGGCTGCACCGATTGCCAGTTTGCTTGTAGAAAAATATATTAATGGTTCGATTAAACCAGAGCGCAAGCCTGTTGAAGATCGAATGATAAATTGCGACTTGATACATGTCCCGGGAAACTAAAGTTTTTAAAAATGTCGATTGGATTACCGTAACGATTTACCTATTAATGGTAACGTTTGGCTGGCTAAATATCTATGCCGCTAACTTCACGCCCGATAATCCGGTCTTTTTTGACACCGCACGCGAATACTCCAAACAGCTAATATGGATTGGCTTTGCGTTCTTCATCATCTGGCTTATTATGATGTCGGACAGTAAACTCTACGTCTCTTTTGCGTATGTCTTTTACGGCATCACCATCTTACTCTTGCTGGCAGTACTGGTTCTCGGACGCGAGGTAAACGGGGCTCGTTCTTGGTTTGAGATTGGAGCCTTTCGCTTTCAGCCATCGGAACTCACCAAGGTAGGCACTAATTTGGCGTTGGCTTACGTTATGTCGCGCTACAATTTCAATATTGCTAAAACCAAAAATATCCTTCTAATGGGTTTGGTTTGGCTGCTTCCTGTGGCTTTTATCTTTTTGCAAAACGATACAGGTTCGGCTCTCGTCTATGGCGTTTTCTTATTGGTGTTCTACCGCGAAGGAATGACTCCTTATATTTTGATATTTGCTGGATTATCGGCTTTTATTGCCATTCTAACCCTTCTTGTATCGAACTTAGCTGTTGATTTGGTAATGATTGCCATAGCTTTTGGCGCATTATATAAACTTGGGGCTAAAAAAGAGGTTCAAATATCAGCCATCGCTATTCTGGCTCTCTCTTTGGTATTGGAGTTTGTGCATCTTATTACCAACATGAGCATCAATTGGGAGATTGTTATACTAGCCACTCTTTTGCCTATTGCCATTTACTTTTTTATTATCTCTTACTTTAAGAAATCTCTTTTAACCACTTACGGTATTGTTGTGCTATTGGGTTTTGTATTCTTTAGCTACTCGGTCGATTATTTAGTAAGTAATGTTTTAGGAGACCATCAGCGCAACCGTATTCATGTTATGCTTGGGCAGTTAAAAGATCCCAAGGGTGTAGAATATAATGTTATACAATCTAAAATTGCTATTGGGTCGGGCGGATTTATGGGCAAAGGGTTCTTAGAAGGCACCCAAACAAAATTCAACTTTGTGCCAGAGCAAAGCACCGACTTTATCTTCTGTACCGTTGGGGAAGAGTGGGGCTTTGTTGGTTCGGTAGCCGTAATAGCCCTGTTTATTGGGCTCATGCTGAGAATACTTTTCTTGGCCGAAAAGCAGCACTCCGCCTTTAGTCGGATATATGGATATGGCGTGGCTTCCATTATCTTTTTTCACGTTGCCATTAATATTGGTATGACCATTGGTTTAGTTCCTGTAATTGGAATCCCGTTACCATTCTTTAGCTATGGCGGATCGTCTCTTTGGTCGTTTACCATATTGCTTTTCATTTTTGTAAAGCTTGACTCCAACAGAACCGAATTACTCAGATAAGAACTATGGCTGGTTTTAACCACAATACAAGATTTTTTAAGATAGTAAAACTGCTTCTAAAGGTAGGATTGTCGGTACTAGCACTCTATTACGTTACTACCAAAATAGATATTAAAGCGGTTGGGCATTCAATCAGTCATCTATCCTATCCGCTTCTGGCCTTGGCTGCCATCTTATTAATTGCCTCTATTGTTGTGGCAACGTTTCGTTTGAATACTCTTTTTAAGGCAATGCCTTTACATGTAAGTCATTCAACAAATTTCAAACTCTATTGGCTGGGTCTTTTTTACAATCTCTTTTTACCCGGGGGAATAGGTGGCGATGGCTACAAGGTGTTTCTCATTAATAAATACCATAAAAAGCCAGTAAAATCGCTTATTGGTGTTATTCTGAGCGATAGACTCAGTGGATTAGCCGTTATTTGCATCTACCTCCTTATATTGGTTTATCCTCTTCATCTGAATATCCCATACATCAATTGGGTGGGACTTCTCATTCCACTTGTTTTTGTTGGATATTGGTTGTTTCTCTACCTCTTCAACAGAACCTTATTACCCAAATATTGGAAAGTATTGGCCTGGTCTTTTCTTTCTCAAGGAATTCAAATTCTCGTGGCCTTGTCTATTCTATATGCCATTGGCGATGTTCTTGATTATAGGGGCGCCGAATATATGTTTCTCTTTTTGCTCAGCAGTATTATGGCATCGGTGCCCATTTCATTGGGTGGAATAGGACTTCGTGAACTCACGTTTATGCAAGGTGCCACCATTCTTGGTCTCAATGTAGAACACGCCGTAGCACTGAGCTTCATCTTCTATATCTTGTCTTTGCTTATTTCTCTGCCTGGAATCATTTATACTTTCGACACCAGTAAGTTGCTCGAAAGTGAAGAGACTCTTATTACCGACGAAGAGGCCGAAAACGAGATCTAAACCCAGAATCCGCAATAGAAATCTATTACGAGGCTATCTTCCTTCAAAATAAGGCACTTACTCTATTTTTTGACCTCGTAGTAGTTCACTATTACTTCGTCCAAAAAATATCCGTGAGCACCTTATTTTATTGTAATATATCCTCTCATAACGAAGTCTAATGCGTAATCTGGGTTAAAAAATATCAAACCATTTTATATCTTTGCACATCATTAATTTTATGGGCAAATGAAAAAGAGCATCAAGTTGTCCGCTTACATCAAAGCAAACCGAAAAGGGAGTAGGGAGGCCGAGATTGAGCATTACGGACACGCAGTAAGTCACCACC
>JAYVSA010000345.1:0-3972 GCA_043775765.1 Breznakibacter sp.
GGTAGCCATTTTTCCACCACCCCACACGAGTTTTATCTGGATAATAGATGCCCGCAATATAGCTACCCTGCAATGTCTCGCCCGAATATTTCTCTTCGAACATTGCACGCTGCCCCATTTTGCCGTTTCCTAAACTAAAAATACTCTCAGACGACTTGTGATTTTGAGGATCAAAACCCTCTTCGACAATCAGCCAAGCATCGTGTTTCAAATACTGTTTCATTTGATATTATCTTTGGGAAATTAATTCTAATAATTGAAAATAAAAATCTATTTTTCAAAAGCACTTTTAAGCTGAGCAAGAGAGACTTCATGCAACCCTGCAACCACAACGTGGGCTTCCGAGAGAACCTCTGGCGACCCAATGCCAACCGCTTTCATTCCGCCAGCCAAGGCCGCTTTTACGCCAGCTTCAGCATCTTCAAAAACAATACAATCCGATGGTTTAATGCCAAGAGCTTCAGCTCCTTTCAAGAAAACTTCTGGATCAGGTTTTGCGTTGGCAACTTTATTTCCATCAATGATAGCATCAAACAAATCCGTTAGTTCAAGACGGTTAAGTATTGTAAGAGCATTTTTACTCGCTGACCCTAAAGCAACCTTAACGCCATTTTTACGAAGATCGATTAACAACTCTTTCGCACCGGGCATTATTTCATCAGGCAGCATTTGATTGATGAACTCACAGTAATTGTCGTTCTTCTTTGTTGCCATTTGAAGTTTTGTTGGCTCATCAAGAGTCTTACCACCTATTTCCAACAAGATTTCGAGGGAAGCCATGCGGCTAACACCTTTTAATCTCTCATTATCTTGTTCCGTAAAATCGAACCCAAGTTCATTTGCCAAAGCCTTCCAAGCAATATAGTGATACTTAGCAGTATCGACAATAACGCCATCTAAATCAAACAGACATCCTTTAATTTGCATGAATTTAATTGTAATATGTATATAACATTTATTGGTTCTAAAGAGAATGGGTTGTAACAAATTTCGTAACAACCCATTTATTTAATAAGATTAATGACCTCCGCCACCAGCGAATTTAATTTCACGACTTGGAACATCATCGACAAAAAAGACAGCAACAGCGGCTATAAGCATACAAACACCTGCCAACACAAGAATGTAAATTGGATTTTTATCAGGCACAAAATTAATAATCTGACCTCCCAATAATCCGCTTAAAATTTGAGGACCTGCGATAGTAAAATTAAATATTCCCATATATACACCCATCTTTGATTGAGGAATTGAACTTGATAATATGGCATATGGCATTGCTAAAATTGCTGCCCAAGCCATGCCAACACCAATCATTGAAATAAACAATAACGAAGAATTAGCTCCGCCCGAAGTTCCGCCAAAAAACAACATAGAGATATAACCAATTCCTCCAGCTATAAGTGATGACGCATATACAAATTTACGACTGGTAATACGTGCGAAATAAGGCATTATTATAGAGTATATTGCGGCAACTAAACTATATGCACCGAAAATAACTCCTACCCAGTTCGCAGCATTATTAAAATCAATTGAAACAGAATCGGTTACGCCCCAAAAATGGCGTGCGATGGCAGGTGTAGAATAAACCCACATTAGATATAATGCAAACCAAGAAAATAACTGAACAACAGCAAGTTGCCACATTGTTTTCGGAATTTTCTTCAATGTATCGAGAAAACTTTCATTTCCTTCAGCTTCAGTTTCTTCTTTGGTGTTAGAACTATACTCTGCAAACTCTTTAGGAGCATACTCTTTAGTCATTATCACGGTAGTTAAAACGGTAATAATTAACACAGTACCTCCAATATAAAACGACCAAATAACAGAATCGGGTACATGGCCAACTTCGGCGCTATTTGAAACTCCAACCCATGTTAGAATATACGGTAATACCGAACCTAAAACAGCACCCGTATTAATTAAAAAACTTTGTATCGAATAACCAAATGTCCGTTGCTCCTCAGGTAACATATCGGCAACTAAAGCTCTAAATGGTTGAAAGGTAACATTAAATGAACCATCCATAATGGCCAACATTATTGCACCAAAAACAATTGGAGGCATTATTGCAGCAACAACTGCCGAGTTAGGCATTAACATCATTGCCGACACAGAGATTACAGCACCCGCCAAAATAAAAGGCAAACGACGTCCTAATCGATTCCATGTTTTATCAGAGGCACCGCCAACAATTGGTTGAATAATTAATCCCATTAATGGTGCTGCTAGCCAAAAAAGAGGTAAAGAATGAAGATCTGCTCCTAAATTAGCCAAAATCCGACTCACGTTTCCATTTTGTAAAGCGAATCCAAACTGCACACCCAAAAATCCGAAACTTAAATTCCATATTTGCCAAAATGATAACTTCGGTAGTTTTTTCATAAAGATCTTAAATATAAGTAGTTATAATGATACAATAATAAACAAAAGTCGTTGATCGTAGATTAGATTGTAGTTTAGAACTACAAAATAACCTACTAACAACTTTATTAATCCCTTAAACAAAATTAAATCTTATTTCAGAGGAACCTATTTAAACGCAAAAAATCTATTTTAGCCTTAAGCCAAAATAGATCCTATTTACTTTATTTCAAACGATTGCAAGTGTTGTTATTTTTTTTTTGAAAAACTAAAAAAAAACGACCAGCAATCTTTGCAAACGTTGGCGAGTACAAGGCGTTGCAAAGGCATTTCCCACAAATTGCAATGTTGAAGTGTCAATATTTACATAACGAGAGTAGAGTCACGCAATTTTAGCTCTGGCGCAAGTATTGTTGTTTGAAAATCATCTGATTCAGAATGATCTATTCTGTAGAGTAAAAGGCGACTTGCCTCTTTTCCAATTTCAAAACCTTTTTGCTCGACTGTGGTAAGAGATGGATACGCAATGTCGGCGTTTGGACCATCGCCAAAACCAACAACAGCAATATCTTGCGGTATTTTATACCCGTTTCGTTGCAATATTTGCATGGCAGTGATGGCAGTGGTATCATTTACGGCAAAAATAGCATTGATACGTGGTGCTAACTCCAAAATTTTAGCTTGTAATTCTATTGTCTCCTCGCGGCTATCGCACGGCAAGATAAAATCTTCATTAATTGGAATATTTCGTTCATTTAATGCCTCTAAATATCCATTTTTTCTATTGATTCCAATAAGTAGATTTTGAGGACCAGCAAGGTGTAGAATATTACTTCTGCCAATATTGATAAGATGATTAGTAGCAATACGAGCACCTTCAAAGTCATCGGCAACTACCCTATCAGTAGCTAATTCAGGACAAACTCTATCGAAGAAAACCACAGGCACCTCATCTTCCAAAAGTATTTGGAAGTGGCGAAAATCTGTCGTTGATTTGCTGAGTGAGACCAACACACCATCGACACGACTGTCGACCAGGGCTTGGAGAACCATTTTTTCACGTTCCGCATTTTCATTTGACTGGCAAATGATAACCTTATAACCAGACGAATAGGCAACTTCCTCTATACCCGCAATGACAGACGAGAAGAAGTGATGCACAATTTCGGGTATAATAATACCAATTGTAAATGTTTTACTTTGGCGCAAACTAAGAGCTAAAGCATTTGGTCGATAATTAACTTTCTCGGCAAAAGCTTTGACCATATTTTTGGTAGCCGGACTAATATCTGGATGATCTTTAAGCGCTCTTGAAACTGTGGATACAGAAATCTCAAGAGTCTTTGCAATATCTTTTATAGTTACTGGATGCGCCTTCATAGTACAATACGAATTTTGTAGTGGAACTAAACGTAAAGATATAAGAATAAATGACAAAAATTGAATTTATTAAAAAAAAATCAAACGATTGCGGAGACGATTGCGAGTGGATCGCAAACATTTGAAATATAAAATTGGCGTAACTAATGGTGATTGGATTAAAAAAAATCGTATTTTATTTGATTTGTCCGTTCCAAAGTTAAGTATCGAATGGCAAAATAAAAG
>JAYVSA010000346.1:0-2426 GCA_043775765.1 Breznakibacter sp.
TTGTAAGGCTTTTTCCATTATACGGACTGCCATCTTTATAGTCCATGTGAGCTATAGAAACACCAAGTGAGTCGAAGCTCTCTTCATAAGTAAGATCCCTAACGTGCTGGAGCTTGCCGTTGGTATAATAACTCTTTTCTGAGGTCGATTCTCCGTTTTTATAGGTCGTATAAGAGTTGTAGTAGTTGTCGTAAACCACCCCTTCCCAAGGCGATCCATCTTTGTAGGTAGCCGTGGCAATTAGCTTACCTGTGTTGTCGTAGTAGGTCTGAGATCCGACAAAATCGCCCTTTTTATAATTCTTTTTCGATTGAATCTTGCCATTTGGAAAGTATTCAACCGTTTGTCCATCCTGCAAACCTTGAAAATAACGGGTAGATCGTTCTAAATTATCAGCTTCAAATGCACTTTTTTTAGGATAAATGAACTCGTATTTTGTGCCCTGATAAGGACTGTTCTCAATATAAATTAGTGAATCCAGAAGTTTTCCATCCATTGAATAGGTTATCTCTTTCGTGGTTTCCGAATCATCGTTAGAAAAATCCAATCTCTTTAAAGTGCCATTCGAATAGTAATATTTTTTAGGCCCAATTAGCTTGTTGTTTTCTAAAGTTGACACTGCGTCTACAATCATTGGATTAAACACGTAAGAGACATAAGTGCCTGTAGATACCTCTACACTATCGGCAGTAGATATCTGATAATTACCCACAAATTCTCCTTTCTGATTATAAAACTTTATGGCCACATGGTCACTGTCTGAAAAAATGGCGTTGCAGTGCGCCTTACTTACAGCATCTGAACTAATAACATCAATTTTAACCTTTTTACCCTCCACATAAGAAACAAAGTAGTCGGCTCCTTCCCCTTCGTTGAACGCTTTGCCAGAATAAGCATTCCCATTTTTATATTCCATTGAGGCAACCACTTTGCCGTATTTATTATAATAAATGATGTTGCCTTCGATTTTACCATTCTCATAGCTTCTTATTTGTGAAGGAACACCCGTTTCGTAGTACCATGTGGCAACGCCTGTTAGGTTATCTGTAGTGGTGTCGCTCGACATACCATCAAACTGTTTTTTGCCCGATATGTAATAATCTTTGATTATGTATCCGCTATCCGTTTGCACAGGTTTTGGGCGGTAAAATGAGGCCTGCTCGCGATTGATTGTCTCCCAGTCCGAGTCGTAGAAAATGGTGTCAGACTGTGCCTTAACCGATAAAAATGCGCCCGCCATAAGGGCAAAAACAAGCAAAACTCTCATAATAGTGAAATAAATTAAGGGGTAATAGATAAAGGACAAACTTACATTTTTTCAACGAATAACAAATAGTCGATTGTTTTAGTTTTATCGATTGAGCGTTTCCCTGTCGGGCCGTGCTGTTCGTTGCCGCTCGGCTTTGCCGCTTTGCTCGCAAAGAATCTTTTTGAAAGCGTTTGCCTTACTTCGTTATTGCTCTGGATTTATAGGAAAATCTATTAAGCCAGTATTTTACCGAACCAAAATGATATTCCCTAAGTAATATTGTTGTATTTTTGCAATATATTAAGGGTTTGAGTCAAGATTTGAATGGAATATTATGGATAAAATTGGTATTTTCTTTGGCCCCGAGAAGGGTAGCGTAGATAAAGTAGCTCATATTGTAGCAAAGGCTTTTGGCTCTGAAAAGGTTGATGTGATAAGCGTTAACAAGGCAAAACCTGCCGATTTTAAAAACTATTCGAAAGTTATATTCGGCATATCTACTGTTGGGCGTAATAATTGGGATAGCGATAATAAAGGGAATGATTGGGATGTTTTTGCACCTCACTTGAAGGACGTAGATTTTACTGGTAAAACGGTTGCTATTTTCGGGTTGGGTGACCAATTAACGTATCCTGAGCATTTTGTAAATGCAATAGGGTGGTTAAATGAGCGTTTGGAAAAACAGGGCGTAACGGTTGTAGGAGCTTGCAAAACAGATGGTTATAAGTTTGATGACTCGGAAGCCATTAAAAATGATTTGTTTATTGGACTTCCAATAGATGAAGATAATGAGCCTGAGTTAACGCAAGAGCGCGTGAGCCAGTGGGTTGCTGTTTTGAAAAGTGATTTTAACTACTAATTCAAAATGTTTTTTGTTGTAAACTCGATTAGAAAAATGAAAACATTAGTTCTTTCGCTACTGTCGCTTTTATTTGTTTGTGATGTTTTTGCACAAACAGAACAAAAATCAACCGTTATGTATGTGGTAACATCTGAGTCTATTCCACAGCGTCAAAAGTCAAAAATTTATACCACCAGTAATTTTGAGTTTTTATTTCAGGGTGGAGATGCGAAAAAAGATGGCAAACAACTCGATGAAGACGTACGTTTTACCATTTGGTTTAACTATACGCAACAACTTCATTTTGATTTGAGTAATAATATTGGTTTTTACACG
>JAYVSA010000347.1:0-8933 GCA_043775765.1 Breznakibacter sp.
TAAAAAATGCAAACGTTTGTTTACAATGTTAAATAGATTTGCGCAAAATGTTTCATATTAAACCTATATACAAACTAACCGAACAGGTTTGAAACCTAACAATACCTATACAAAATTAGATATAAAGTTGTAAGTTATTGAAAAAGAAGGTGTTGTAAAATGTAATTTGTTCTGCAATATGGGAGAATTCAAAAAAATAAAAATTCACTGAAAGGGGGTAGGGAAGCATTTTTTAACATTTTAGGCGTCTTCCCTAATTGAAATGTCTCAACTTTGGAATACTTTTTTTTATTTTTTTATAGACAATTATTTTCTTGCTCCGCTGTTTTACATTCTTGCTTTGGCATTTTACATTTTCGCTTTGGCAAAATACATTCTTGCTTCGGCGTTTATCTTTTTTGCTTTGGCAAAACACATTCTTGTTTCGGCAAAATACTTTTTTGCTTCGGCAGAAAACATCTTTATAAAATCTTTATACCATCCCTTCAAATCATTATAAAACTCTTATATGTAAATGCTCAATTTTGTATTGTACTTAATACGATAATTATGAATACAACAATCTTAGATTCTGCAAATACAAATAACATGGTTGGATATGTTATAGGTGTAGTTCTTGCCATTGGCATTTTAGCCTACTTAGTCTATACTCTGGTTAAACCTGAAAAATTTTAATGATGATGACGGCTAGCAATGTGATTTTTTTAATACGGTTTTTTGGAGGAATTGCTCTAATGTTTTTGGTTGGATGGATTATAGGACACGTATTTAAAATTGATGAATTTTTTAAAGAATAAATTATGACAACGCAAGATTTTTTACAGATATTTCTGTTTCTGGCCTTATTAATTGGCCTCACGCCCATTTTAGGGTTGTACATGAGTAAAGTTTTTAGTGGCGAGAAACACTTCATGAAGCCTGTTTTTGGATGGCTCGAAAGGCTAACTTACCGTTTTTCTGGAATAGATGAAAACGATGAAACCAACTGGAAATCGTACGCTATTAATCTATTGGTGTTTAATTTGGTTGGTTTTCTGTTTGTGTTTTTATTACAACTTTCGCAATCGGTTTTACCTCTAAATCCAGCCAATTTACCAAACGTTTCGTGGCACTCGGCTTTTAATACGGCAGTGAGTTTTATGACTAACACCAACTGGCAAGGTTATGCAGGTGAAACCACGTTGAGTTATTTTGTGCAGATGATTGGTCTTACGGTTCAAAACTTTGTAAGTGCTGCTACTGGAATA
Source organism: Breznakibacter sp. (assembly GCA_043775765.1). Classification (GTDB taxonomy): domain Bacteria; phylum Bacteroidota; class Bacteroidia; order Bacteroidales; family Marinilabiliaceae; genus JAGPHP01. Next base: position 1,248 of record JAYVSA010000347.1, read on the forward strand.
GCTGTATTATTGGCTCTAGTGAGGGGTTTATCTCGCAAAAATGCCGATAAACTGGGTAACTTTTGGCAAGATTTAACACGTGCCACTCTTTATGTACTGTTGCCACTCTCTATTTTGTTTGCAGTTGTATTGGTTGGTCAAGGTGTGGTTCAAAACTTTGGTCATTACCAAACCATTCACACGCTTCAAGGTGGCGAACAAGTGCTACCAATGGGACCAGCAGCATCGCAAATCGCCATCAAACAAGTTGGTACCAACGGTGGTGGATTCTTTAACGCCAATAGCGCCCATCCGTTCGAAAACCCAACGCCGTTTAGCAACTTCTTAGAGATGTTTGCTATTCTTATAATTCCTGCAGCATTAACTTTTACATACGGTAAAATGGTTGGTTCAACCCGTCAAGGATGGACTGTTTTTTCGGCGATGTTTATTTTGCTTATTGTTGGTTTGGGAATCTCATTGTATGGTGAATACTCATCGAACCCAATAACAGGGCATCTGCCATTGATGGAAGGTAAGGAGACACGTATTGGAATTACCAACAGTGTGCTTTGGACAACTGTTACCACCGATGCATCTAACGGTTCAGTAAACTCCATGATTGATAGTGCTTCGCCATTAACTGGGTTAGTTGCCATGACGAACTTAATGTTAGGTGAGATTATATTTGGCGGCGTTGGCGCAGGCCTCTATGGAATGGTCATCTTCATCATACTAACGGTCTTTATTGCTGGTTTGATGGTGGGTAGGTCACCCGAATATTTGGGTAAGAAAATTGAAGCTTTTGAAGTGCAGATGGCCATCATTGCGGTACTTGCACCAAGCTTTGTGATACTGCTTTTTTCCTCCTGGGCATGTATGAGTGACATGGGACTGTCGAGTTTAAATAATGCCGGACCTCACGGATTTTCTGAAATCCTCTATGCTTTTTCATCGGCCGCAGGAAATAATGGTAGTGCCTTTGCGGGATTGAATGCCAACACCATGTTTTACAATTTAACGCTTGGTTTTGGTATGCTGATTGGTCGCTTTGGAGTGATATTACCCGTATTGGCAATAGCTGGCAATATGGCTAAGAAAAACATAACACCTCCATCGGCAGGTACTTTTCATACCGATAACTGGCTTTTTGTAGGATTGTTGATAGCAGTGATTCTGATAGTTGGCGGATTAACTTTCTTCCCAGCTCTATCGCTTGGTCCAATCATCGAACACCTTCTTATGCGTAGTGGTATTACATTTTAATTTAGAAAATCATGAGTTCAAAACATAGCACGAGCCTCTTTAATAAAAAGATTCTATTAGAGGCCACAAAAGATAGCTTTATCAAGTTAAATCCCGTTTCGCTGATTAAAAATCCGGTCATATTCATTGTTGGATTGGGTTCAGTGTTAACAACCTTTATATTGCTTTTAGACCTGTATAACGGGAGTTTCTCAGGCTTCAACCTCCAAATATCTATTTGGCTTTGGTTCACGGTTTTGTTCGCCAACTTCTCCGAAGCAATTGCCGAAGGACGCGGAAAAGCGCAGGCCGAAAGTCTTAGAAAAAACCGTACGCAAACCATGGCGCGCAAAATGAATGGCACACAAGAGGTGTCGGTTTTAGCGCCAGACCTTAGAAAAGGTGATATCGTTGTGTGTGAAACAGGCGATGTTATTCCTTCGGATGGTGAAGTGGTTGAAGGCATTGCAAGTGTCGATGAATCGGCCATTACAGGCGAATCGGCTCCTGTAATTCGCGAAAGCGGTGGCGACCGTTCGGCAGTAACTGGTGGTACAAAAGTGATTAGTGATAGAATCTTAATCAAAATCACATCCGACCCAGGTGATACTTTCATCGACCGAATGATTTCGTTGGTTGAAGGCGCAAAACGTCAGAAAACACCTAATGAAATTGCACTTTCGATACTGCTTTCTGGGTTAACCATCATCTTCTTATTAGCTGTAGTTACGTTGCCAGCATTTTTTGGATATGCTTTAAAAGCGTCGGGTTTACCAGCGTCAGACAACCTAACAATACCAGTTCTTATTGCATTGCTCGTTTGTCTTATCCCAACAACCATTGGTGGTTTGTTAAGTGCCATAGGAATCAGCGGTATGGATAGATTACTGCAACGCAACGTTATTGCCACAAGCGGAAGAGCCATTGAAGCAGCTGGCGATGTGGATGTTCTTTTGCTCGATAAAACGGGTACCATTACTTTGGGTAACCGCATGGCAACTAATTTTATCCCTGCCGATGGAGTGACTATTGAAGAACTAGCCGATGCGGCTCAACTCTCTTCCCTTTCTGATGAAACTCCTGAAGGACGTTCAATCGTTATCTTAGCAAAAGAAAAGTTTAATATTAGAGGTAGAGAGGTGCACCAATTGAATGCTCAGTTCTTACCGTTTACGGCGCAAACCAAAATGAGCGGCGTTGATATTACGGCCGAAGATGGTAAAACTCATCAAATTCGTAAAGGGTCATCGGAAGCGATTAAAGGATTTGTGCAAAATAACGATGGCTTCTATCCTCAACAGATTAACGATGTGGTTTCAGAATTAGCTCGAATGGGTGCAACACCTTTAGTGGTAGCTGAAAATAACCGAGTTTTGGGCGTTATCCATCTAAAAGATGTGGTTAAAGGTGGTATTAAACAGCGTTTTGCCGAACTTCGTAAAATGGGTATAAAAACGGTTATGATTACGGGGGATAATGCTCTTACCGCTGCGGCCATTGCTGCTGAAGCGGGTGTTGATGACTTTATGGCCGAAGCTACTCCTGAAGATAAACTACGTAGAATTCGTGAAGAGCAAGCCAATGGTCATCTTGTGGGAATGATTGGCGATGGTACCAACGATGCTCCTGCATTGGCGCAAGCCGACATCGGTATTGCCATGAATTCGGGCACTCAAGCTGCTCGCGAAGCAGGTAACATGGTCGATTTAGATAGCAATCCAACTAAATTAATTGAGGTGGTTGAGGTTGGTAAACAATTGCTCATGACTCGCGGTGCATTAACAACATTTAGTATTGCAAACGATGTGGCTAAATATTTTGCCATTCTACCAGCCATTGCTACAATTCTCTATTCGGGTTCAAATGGCGTCGGTCCTCTCTCGGCACTGAATGTGATGAAACTGGGCTCGCCACAGAGTGCTATTTTAAGTGCGGTTATCTTCAACGCCATCATCATAATAATGCTGGTTCCATTGGCGCTTAAGGGGGTTCGCTACAAACCGGTTTCGGCCAATTCTGCATTAAGTCGTAACTTATTAATTTATGGTTTAGGCGGAGTTATTGTGCCATTCATAGGCATTAAAATCATCGATATTCTAATTAATTTATAATATTCCAGACATGAAATCACTTGTCATATCTTTAAAAATATTCCTCTTTTTCACCGTATTAACAGGAATAATATATCCGCTCTTTGTAACAGGAATTGCCCAAGTAGCATTTCCCTCAAAAGCAAACGGTAGTTTAATCACTAAAAACAATCAAGTAGTTGGTAGCGAATTTATTGGTCAACAATTCGATAGCGCTAAATATTTCACTTCTCGTCCATCGGCAATCTCGTATAATGCATTGCCATCGGGCGGTTCCAACTATGGAGTAACTAGTGCAAAACTAAAAGAGCAAGTTGCAGAGAGAAGAAAACAGTTTTTAGCATTTAATAATTTGGATAGCTTAACCGTTATTCCATCGGAAATGCTTTTTGCTTCGGGTAGTGGGTTAGACCCACACATCTCACCTCAAGCGGCTTATTTGCAGGTTAATCGTATCGCTAAAGCCAGAAACTATGATGATACTAAAAAGCAGAACCTCATCTCAACCATTAAAAAGCTTACCGAAACACCGCAGTTATTATGTCTTGGAGATGAGCGAATTAACGTATTATTGTTAAATTTGGAATTAGATAAGTAGATGTTTACCACATAATCACATCGAATGCGAATAAATATTTGAACTAAGTGTGTAAGTGGTATGTATTAATAACCACATAGTTACTGAGTAAATATAGGATGCAATTGCAAAACTATATTACCTATGTGGCTATGTGGTAATTTTGGTAAATTAAATGCATTAGTCCATGAATAACTTCAATGATAACAGACCCGATCCCGATGAACTCTTAGCTTCCATAGTTTTAGAAGAGGAGAAGAGCAAGCGCGGTAAACTCAAGATATTCTTTGGCATGTGTGCTGGTGTGGGTAAAACCTATACCATGCTTCAAACGGCGCAGGCCGAGAAGGCTAAAGGGTTAGATATCATCATTGGTTACATTGAAACTCATAGTCGCAAAGAGACTGCTGCATTGGTAGATGGTCTTGAATTGATTCCAAGAAAATCATACGATTATAAGTCTACTCCTGTTCAAGAGATGGATTTGGATGCCATTATTGCTCGAAATCCACAAACGGTTTTGGTGGATGAATTGGCGCATACAAACGCACCAGGTAGTCGGCATTTAAAGAGATATCAGGATGTTTTGGAATTGCTCGAAAACGGCATAAACGTCTATACGTCACTTAACGTTCAGCACTTAGAAAGTCGGTCGGAAACCGTTGCCCAAATTACGGGCATCATTGTGCGAGAAACCTTGCCCGATGAAATCTTCGAGAATGCCGATGAGGTTGAAGTTGTTGACCTTGCACCCGATGAGCTTCTTGAGCGTTTAGCCGAAGGAAAAGTATATAACGCCGAACGTTCGAGAGAAGCCGTTGAAAACTTCTTTCGCAAAGGAAATATTACGGCACTTCGTGAAATGGCGCTTCGTATTGTGGCCGATAGGGTTGATAAACAGTTGCACGATTATATGCAACATAAGCGAATTCGTGGTCCATGGAAATCGGGATTGCATCTTTTGGTGGCAATCGATTACCGACAACAATCTACTAAACTGCTTCGCTGGGCCAAAAATTTATCCTACTCAATGGGGGCAAATATTCAAGCCATTTACGTAGAGCGACTGCATAAACTAACACCAAAAGAGAGCGAGCAACTTAACAAAAACATTAGTCTAGCAAAGCAGTTAGGCATCCCATTTCGCATTATTACCGATGATGATATCGTGCGAGCCATTGTTAATTTTGCTCAAAAAGAGAATGTAACTCACATTATAGTTGGCAAACCACGTATTCGTAATTTTATATCGATGTTTACGCTTGGCAATTTTGTTAAAAGGTTAGTGAGATATAGTGGTAACATTGATGTTTATATTTTGGGTGCCGATAGTCTATCAAAAGATAAATATAAAGAGCGATTAGCTCGTCCATCTTTTACATCAAGCTTACGACAATATTTGATAGTTTCATTTATTGTAATACTATCTTCTATAGGATTTTATTCAATTAAAGATGTTATTGGCTATCAAGTAGTTTCCTTCGGGTTGCTATTTCAGGTCTCTATTTTAGCGCTTTTTTACGGTACAGGTCCTATTCTATTAGCTGCCACCTTAAGCGCAATGATATGGGATTACCTATTTATTCCACCTCAGTTCACGCTGCATATCGAAAAACCTGTTGATATGCTTATGTTGGTGATGTTTTTTATCATCGCCTTGCTGAATGGTATTTTAACCTCACGTGTACGCAGGCAAGAGAAAAAAATTAGGGTGAGGGAGGAGAGAACGCATGCACTTTATCAACTCACTAGAGATTTGGCAGCTGCTCCAAATGCCGATGAAGTAGCCAAGGTTGCTACAACGTATATTCATAAATATTTTAATCTTCACTGCTCAATTTTTATACAAAACAATCTGAATCAACTCGATGCGCCAATACATTCAGATACTGATACGGTTTTATCTCAGAATGAATTTAGTATTGCAAATTGGGTTTTTAAGCACTCTACAAGGGCTGGAAAATATACCGATACTTTACCTTCAACCGATTTTACATTCTATCCGCTTACTGGTAGTAACAACAATAATATTGGCGTTATTGCCGTTAAGCATAATCAGGTTTTTACTCAAGGCGAAGAGCAATTTTGGGATGCGTTTCTTTCGCAAATCTCAGGAAAGTTTGAGCGTGAATTCTTAAGAAACATTGCTAAAAATGCCTATATACTCTCCGAATCCGATAAGCTCTACAAAACTCTTTTTAACTCCATTTCACACGAATTGCGTATTCCTGTGGCCACGATAATGGGTGCTTCGGATACGCTTATCTCTGAAAAGTATCCCGAAGAGACAAGACAAAAGTTATATGGCGAAATCAATACTGCATCGGTTCGCTTGAATCAACTTATTGAAAATCTGCTAAATATGTCGCGCCTTGAGTCTGGTCGAATTACTCCTCGTCCCGACTGGTTGGATGTGAACGATTTAATTAATAAAGTGGCCAATAACCTGCAGCAAGAGCTAAAATTATTTCATCTCGATGTGGTAATTCCTGATGAGATGCCTTTGGTATTCTTAGATTTTGGCTTAATTGAACAAACGCTCCATAATCTGATTTTAAATGCCACACAACATGCTCATTCAGGCACTAATATAAGAGTTAAATTCTTTTACGACGATGGATTTTTAACTATTCAGGTGATGGATAGAGGCAAGGGTTTTCCTGAGCAAGAATTGCCTTCGGTATTCAATAAGTTTTATCGTGGTTACGATGCCAAAGCTGGAGGAACTGGTTTAGGATTATCAATTGTAAAAGGGTTTGTTGAGGCACACCAAGGCACTGTATCTGCAGAGAACAGAAAGAATGGTGGAGCTCTTTTCACCATTAAAATTCCTGTGAAAATTTCCGAAATGAATCAGTTTAATAAAGATGTAGAATAGATGATAGACGAGGGCACCATATTAATTATTGATGATGAGATTCAGATTCGACGTTTGCTCGACATCACCCTGTCGGCTAATGGGTATAAGATATTTAATGCCGAAACGGGTAAAGATGGACTAAATGCGGCAGCTACTCATCACCCCATTTTAATTATACTCGACTTAGGCTTGCCAGATGCCGATGGCCTTGATATTTTGAAAAAACTTCGCGAATGGTATGAGAAACCCATTATTATTCTCTCTGCTAGAAATTCAGAAGAGGATACTGTTCGTGCCTTAGATTTGGGTGCAAACGACTATCTAACCAAACCGTTCCGAACAGGTGAATTGTTAGCCAGAATTCGGGTGGCAATTCGTCAAAGCTTAACAACAACCGATAAGCCAATTCTTGAGTTTGCCAATATCTCCATCGATTTAACCAAGCATACAGTTAAGAAGGATAACGAATTGATAAAACTTACAACCACAGAATATTCATTACTGACTCTATTTGCCAAAAACGAAGGGCGAGTACTTACTCATCAATTCATATTAAAAGAGATATGGGGTATGGGATATGTCGATCAAACGCAGTATTTGAGAGTATTTATGGCCCAGCTAAGGAAAAAAATTGAAGAGAATCCATCTAAACCTCAACTCCTTAATACGGAATCTGGTATCGGTTATCGGTTCGGTTAGAGAATGAATTATCTGATTCGTTGTCAATTGAAAGATGAAAAAAGTATTATTTTGATTCCCTTTCTAATACCTTCATCCGATAAAAGCGTATAGGTTCATTTGATTTCCTTCCATATTTTCTCTATTTCTTTTCTCACCCCCAATCTAAGGCACTCAGTTCCAAACTGTTTACAATATTTAACATTTTTATTATAAAAAAACTCCACAAAGCATTAGGAATGGCGGAATATAAGGCG
>JAYVSA010000348.1:0-9252 GCA_043775765.1 Breznakibacter sp.
CTCAAAAACTAACCGAGCGAGTACTAACCTCGAAGTAACTCGAATCCAATCAATTATTAATCTAAAAAAGCACCCCTGAATTGCGTCGGCAAACTCATATTCGGGGTGCTTCATCTAAACTTCATTTATGACAAAAGTACGCAATTTTTTAAAATGGCGATTAGGAAAGTTATGTCCTAACACCATTTCTCTGGTAGCACTGGCGCTACTATTAATTTCAACCGAAGCCTTTTCGCAGGTTTCAACTACCATTAAAGGTAAAATTATTGATGAATTATCGAAAGAACCACTTGTAGGAGCAAATGTTAGAATAAAAGGGACAATTATTGGTGCAATAACGGATATCAATGGAGAGTTTCAATTTGTAGTAAAACAAGAGCTACCTGTAACGGTAGAGGCCAATAGTATTGGTTATAAATATCAGGAGATAGATGTTTACGAAAACGAACCATTAAATATCACACTGGCAGAGGATTTAAACAAACTCAGCACGGTGGTGGTAGTTGGTTACGGAACACAAAAGCGTGAGGAGTTAACTGGCTCTATTTCATCGGTATCGGTTGCTGCTTTAAAAACCAATCCAACCGCATCATTTGATAACGCCTTACAAGGTAGAGCGGCTGGGGTTGCAGTAACACAATCGTCGGGAGCGCCAGGAGCATCGGTGAGTATCCGAATCCGCGGTGGAAACTCCATTACTGGAGGTAACGAACCACTTTATGTAATAGATGGATTTCCGGTTTACAACGACAACAATGCCGCCAATGGAGGCGCACTTAATGGCCCAAGTGTAAACGCACTTTCAAGCATTAACCCAGGCGATATTGAGAGCATCGATATTTTAAAGGATGCTTCGGCAACGGCTATCTACGGTTCACGTGGAGCTAACGGAGTAGTTATCATCACCACAAAAAAAGGCCGTGCAGGCAAAGGAGTTGTTACTTACGATGGCTCTTATGGTGTGCAAACGGTTACTAAAACCATTGATTTACTTGATGCCAGAGAGTGGGCAATATTAAAAAACGATGCGGTTACCAACACCAATAACTATGTAAACATCCCATCTGGCTTAGCGCCTAAAGCACTTCCATTTACACAATCGCAAATAGATGATTTGGCAAATAATAGCACCGATTGGCAAAAAGCTGCCTTTAGAAGTGCACCCGTTCAAAACCATCAATTAGGTTTTACTGGCGGAACGGATAGAACCAAATACTCGTTCTCTTTAGGCTATTTAGACCAACAAGGTACGCTTATAGGAACTGATTTTAAACGTTTTTCGGGCAGATTAGGGCTAGATAGTAGACTCTCTGAAAAATTCAACATTGGCGTGAATGTAAATACCAGTAGTGCCGATGCCAACTTAGTTTCGGCAGGAAATGGCTCAAACACCGATATTATACAAGGAATTTTAACCATGCCTTCTACCGTGCCCGTTTATGATGCCAATGGAAATTATACATTTAAAAGTCCTTATGAAACCGCTGTTGCCAACCCAATTGCAACCCTGAATTTGGGAACCAATCAGTCGAAGACTTACCGATTATTGGCAACTACTTTTGGCGAATATGAGTTAATTAAAGGATTAAAAGCTAAAGTTTTGTTTGGTGCCGATGTATTAACCAATAAGCAAAATCGTTACATCCCTTCAACATTGTATGAAGGAAATGCGGCGGCAGGTATTGCATCTGTTGGATCTAAATCCACCTCCACTTGGTTAAATGAGAACACTTTAAACTATAATACCACTCTAAATAAAGTTCACAACATCGATATATTGGGTGGTTTTACCCAACAAGAGTCTAAAAGCGAAGGGTATGTGGCCGGATCGCAAGGCTATGCCAATGACAATCTTGAATTCAACGATTTAGCAAGCGGTAATTCAACCACCAAGCCATCATCGAGCTACTCAAGCTGGGCATTACTATCGTATTTAGGTAGAGTAAACTATAATTATGCCTCAAAATATTTTGTAACTGCCAGTTTACGTGCCGATGGATCATCACGCTTAGGAAAAGAGAATCGTTGGGGCTATTTCCCGTCGGCAGCCATTGGTTGGAAAATTAGCGATGAGTCGTTCTTATCGGATTACAAAGCTGTACTTAATAACTTAAAACTGCGCTTTAGTGCCGGAAAAACGGGCAACCAAGAGATTGCTCCTTACCAATCGTTAGCGCTATTAACAGGTTATCAGTATCCAACATCAACAGGAGTAATTACAGGTTTTACTCCAACCCGCATTGCTAACCCGAACTTAAAGTGGGAAACCACCACACAATACGATGCCGGTTTTGATTTAGGCTTATACAACGACCGTATCCGCGTGGTGTTTGATGCCTATTTAAAACAAACCAACGACTTACTGCTAAGTGTGCCGCTTCCAACAACATCGGGCTATTCGAGTTCACTCCAAAACGTAGGTTCTGTTGAGAATAAAGGGATTGAATTTTCTATCAACACCGACAACATTAGAGGCGATTTCAACTGGTCATCGGACTTTACCTTTGGCTTAAACCGCAATGAGGTGACCGATTTGGGTGGACGTGATTACTTCTTAGTGTCGGGTGAGCTTCAAACCGCTAGCGTTATAAAAGTTGGCGAGCCTCTTGGGTCGTTTTGGGGATATAAAACCAACGGACTTATTCGCAAAGGCGACGATTTGGCTACCACCATCTTATTTCCTCCAACCAGCACAACTACTGGCGATGTGAAGTATGTTGATGTGAACGGCGATGGCAAAATTACTCAAGCTGGCGACCAAACCATTATTGGTAACGCACAGCCTAAATTTACCTACGGTTTTAATAACACTTTTTCATATAAAAACTTTGATTTGTCTATCTTCTTTCAAGGTTCGTATGGTGCAAAAATATACAGTTCACTCTTTCAAACGCTATCACTTCCAACAGGTTACCAAAACGGCCTAGCTGGCTTAGTAAATCACTATACGGCGGATAACGATGCGGCACAATATCAACGTGCAAACGAGAATTTACCAGCCATTCCAGTATCAGATGCCTTTGTTTTTGATGGTTCTTACCTGCGTTTAAAAACCGTAACACTTGGATATAATCTTCCAAAATCGGTACTCACTAAAATTAAATTAAGCAAAGTTCGACTCTATGTAACTGGCCAAAACCTTTACACATGGACAAGCTACGATGGTTATGATCCGGAAGTTAACTACTACGACCAAAACTATAGTCGCCAAGGGGTTGATGTATCATCTTATCCAAATTCACGCACCATTATTGGCGGTGTGAGTGTAACTTTCTAAGATATTAGAACTAGATAAATAATTATTACGAAACAGTCACGGCGGTGATTCTTAGGCTAATTTGGTTACTGCCTGTGATTGTTTCTCACACTAAAAATGAATATACAGATGAAGAAAATATTATATAGCATTATAGTTGGATCGTCGCTTTTGACATCATGTACCAAATTGGATGAAGATCCACTTTCAAACATATCAACCGATAGCTTTTATAAAACGCAGAGCGATGCGGTGGCTTCAGTTCAGGCGGTTTACAATAGTTTAACGCACAATAACGTTGGCGACCATGCCTCAATTTACAACAGACAATTGGTTTTATCGGCAGGAATGAGTAGCGATGATCATGTGCCTGGGCCACGTGCTACAAACCCCGATGTTCGCTCAATGGCTGTTCTTTCGCAATCGGAAACCAACACGCGTTATGCCGAACTTTGGCGTCAACATTACGATGGTATCAACAGAGCCAATGCGGCCATTGATCGTATTCCCGCAATAGCAGCAGACACAACAGTTACACACCGTTTGGTACGTGAAGCAAAGTTTTTGAGAGCCCTTTTCTACTTTAACTTAGTTAGACTTTGGGGTGATGTGCCTCTGTTGGTGCATGAGAACACCTCTTTAACAGACTTAAACGTACCACGCACACCAGCTAATGAAGTTTACAATCAGATAATTAGCGATTTAACCGATGCAACTCTTTTACCAACCCGATACTCTGGTGCCGATGGTTTTAGAGCAACGAGTGGTGCCGCTCATGCAATTTTACTTGATGTATATATAACCCGTAAAGAGTGGCAAAAAGCATTAGATGCCTACACCGAAGTGAGCAATGCAAAATATGGCTATTATCTTTTCCCTAATTACGCCGATAACTTTTCGGTAGCGAAAGAGAACAGTGGTGAGCATATTTTCGATGCCAACTATATTGCCGATGGCTCAGGAGCAGGATTTAACGGAACAGGAAACACCAATATCTTAGGACACATTTCACTTCCAGTGTCGATTAATGGTCAGGATGCCGATGCTCCACACCCATCATTATATGCACTTTTTAGTGCTACCGATAAGAGACGTGATGTTACTTTCGTACACGACTCCATTTTAAGTCCTATAGATGGGAAATACAAGCCTTTAGCAACCCCTAAATTCCGAAAATATTGGGATCTCTCGGCGGGTAAAAATTACATAAACTCGGGTATTAACGCTCCAATTATTCGTTATGCCGAGGTTGTATTGTTCTTTGCTGAGGCTGAGAATGAGTTAAATGGGCCAACAACAGCTGCTTATACGGCCATTAACCAAATTCGTAGTCGCGCTGGATTACCAGATTTAACAGCAGGGTTATCGCAAGATCAATTTCGTGATGCGGTATACTTAGAGCGTCGTTTAGAGTTTGTTTACGAGCAAATCAGATGGTTTGATTTAATCAGAACAAAACGATTGGTTTCAGAACTTTCTAAACTGGCCGATAAGAAAAATGTATCTGAGAAAAATTACCTTTTTCCAATCCCAACAAGTGAACGTTTGCTAAACCCAAATCTCACCCAAAATCCTGGTTGGAACTAAAAACTCATCCATTATATTCTATCAATAAGCCGAGAGCTATCAGATTAACGAATCTGGTGGCTCTCTTTTTTTATGGAGATAACATTTGGATATCAAGAGATCCACCTCCTTTAAATCACGACCTCCCCCAATCCATCCAATCGAAGATCAGCGGAGCTAAAGGAGGGGAGCAAAAGCAAAGCACCAGATTATTTCATGTTCCCCTCCTTTGGAGCTACTCTTTATACACATCTTATATTGGGTGTGCCAAAATAGCTTCGGCTGAGATTCAGACCTCCCCTAGCCCCTCCAAAGGAGGGGAATAAGGCAAAGAGTTTGAAAATTTCGCTTTACTCCCCTCCTTTGGAGGGGTTGGGGGAGGTCGAATTGAGCAAATATTATTTTCATCTCATTTAAAAAAAGATGTGTATAAAGAGTAGCCTTTGGAGGCTAGGGGAGGTCTAAAGTTCCGCAACAAAACCTCATATAACCACCCAATAGCTACCCATATAAGGGTACAATTTTTACCGTTTACGTGGTATTTTGGTGGATTTTAATAGGTTGTATGTTTGTAATTATTACGATGTCTTTTAATATAAACAGATACTTGATGAAGAGATTAAATTTATTAAAATCGGCCATCCTAGCCGGTGCGGGCATAGTGGCACCCGTTTTAAATGCGCAAACCGCACAGCCCTACCAAGGTGTGGTAGGTAAAACCTTAGCCGACTCAAAAGAGTGGTGGCCCGAACCAGTTAAAGCACCAGCAGGAGCTCCAAACGTGGTGTGGGTATTGATTGACGATGTGGGCTTTGGTGCCACGAGTACCTTTGGTGGTTTAATTAACACGCCTACTTTCGACGCCTTGGCCAACAATGGTTTACGATACACTAATTTCCATACAACAGCTATTTGCGCCCCTACCCGCTCTGCTCTGTTAACAGGTAGAAACAGCGCTTCGGTGCACGTATCGGGCTTTTCGCATAACATTATGTCGGCTGGATTTCCGGGTTGGGATGGTAAAATACCTTCATCGGCAGGTACCATTGCTGAAACACTTCGCGAAAACGGTTACAACACCTTTGCTGTGGGTAAATATGGCGTTACACCCGATGACGACGCCACCGATGCGGGTCCATTTGATCGCTGGCCAACAGGTAAAGGATTCGACCATTTCTTTGGTTTCCTTGGCTCACAAACCGATCAGTATAAACCCGATTTAGTAGAAGATCAGGCACACGTGAAGCCCGATGGTAGACATTTAACTGAGCAAATTACAGATAAGGCTATCTCCTACATCGACCGCCAAAAGAAGGCTGCTCCAAACAAACCATTCTTTTTGTATTACGCACCAGGAGCCGTTCATGCGCCTCACCAAGTAGCAAAAGAGTGGGTTGAGCCATACAAAGGTAAATTTGATGAGGGATGGGATGTGTACCGCGAAAAGGTGCTGGCTAACCAAAAAAAGTTAGGCATCTTCCCTGCCGATGCTAAATTACCCGATCGTAATGCATTGGTAAAGGCTTGGAGCTCGCTCACGCCCGATCAGAAAAAACTCTATGCTCGTTTCTTTGAAACTTATGCCGGATATCTAACCTACACGGATCACGAGGTTGGTCGTTTGGTAGACCATTTAAAGAGCATTGGGCAGTACGACAACACCCTTATTTTTGTTATTATTGGTGATAACGGGGCAAGTAAAGAGGGCACAAACAATGGAAATGTAGATAGAACACGCTATTCGAACCCACTATCGCCTGAGGAGCAACTGCAATATAATATTTCAAAAATTGATGATATTGGAGCTCCTGCAGGCACGCAAGTCAACTATCCATTAGGATGGGCACAAGCAGCTAATACGCCATTTAAGTTTTGGAAACAAGATGCTCATTCCGAAGGAGGCACACGCAATCCGCTTATTGTGCACTATCCAAAAGGTATTAAGGCAAAAGGTGAGATACGCACACAATATGGTCATGTTATAGATATTTTGCCAACCACGCTTGAGTTTGTGGGCGTTAAGCAACCCGAAACAATTCGCGAAATACCACAACAACCTATTGAGGGCACATCGTTGGTTTATTCGTTTGAAGATGCTAAAGCGCCATCGCAACACACCGTTCAGCACTACTATATTTTTGGTAACAGATCGATATATAAAGATGGATGGAAAGCAGGAGCGGCGCATCATCCCGATTACATTGACTTAACCGAAGCCTTAAGCACTGGCAAACCTCTACCAAGCGATAGAAGTTACGATGAAGATACTTGGGAACTCTACAACCTAAACGAGGACTTTAACGAGCGAGTTGATTTAGCCAAAAAGTATCCTGAAAAACTAAAAGAGCTTAAAGCCCTATTTGATGCACAAGCCACAAAATATGGCATCTACCCGTTCATTAACTTTACTGATGTGTTTAACCGACGCATTCATAAAAGCACCACGGGCGAGACCCCACAAGAGGAGTACAAAAAAGTTATTAAATAGTGAGTAGTTTAATTTCGTGTAGTGCCCCCATTGAGCAGAGATGCTTGGTGGGGGTTTCTTGTTATAGGTGGGTCTTAGAAATATTGGGAAATAAGTGGAAATAAAAAAAGAAATATGATGGAAATATGATAATCCACACCTGTCAGGTTTTTGAACCCTGACAGGTGTTTTCAGTTTCATCGTGTGTGCAAACTTACTTTTTGGATGCAATAAGATATGATTGCCCTCTGCTAGCGCTGGTCTGCGGCCAGTGACTTAGTTGTAGCACGGTTCACAGAACCGCGCTAGCGAAGGAATATTTTTATTTGTCTATCTCTAATAGTTTAATAAAATCAATAGTATCAAATGGAATATCTCTTGATGAGTAATTTGCTAATTTTCCATTTGGCTTATCTTTAAAATCATAAGCAATAAAAATCTCTCCTGCTCCATTCCTCAAATGCTTTGTCTTTTCAGTGATAAAATTAACCGAATCTAAAAGACTATCTCTATGAATAAGTTCAACATTACGCTCAATTTCTTTAATATTATGCGACATTTCCCAAATAAGAGGTGTCACATCAAATTCGTCATCAAGTTTCACTAAATCCGCCTTTACTTTTTTCCATTTCTTATGGTTCGTAAGTAAACTATCCCTATTAAATTTAACTTGTAATGTACCTTTTATCCTATTAATGCTACGTTCATATTCAGTTGTAAAACTGACATTGTCGATTGGTAACCCACAATGCTGAGAATAATTCCGAAGTTCATAAAAGAACCTATAAGCAAAGCTATTATCATAAAATACTGAAAGCATTTTTTTAAACTCTGTAAATTCCGATGAACTTTCGCCAAATGTTCTGTGAATATGAGTTTCAATATGGTCAAGAAATGTCTTTATAGAACTTAAATAATTTAAAAATAATCTATTTACATTTGAAAATAATCTTTCTGTATCTGCACGTTTTACACCATTCCATGATACGGATTTTTGTATAAAATCTTGTGCAATTACATTCAAATAATCAATAATCTCACTATCATTGATTACTACAAAGTCCAGCAATCGTCTTACATTATTAAGTTGTTCAATTTCTGTAATTGCATTTTCAAATCGAGAAAAATCATCTTGCGATAAAATATCACAAAATTCAACTTCGATCTCATGTTCAGGGAAGTTGTCATATATTCTTCCTAATCGAAATTCCATATAAAATGTAGCTTTTTTTTAAATGGCTTACAAAGAAACGTTTTTTTATGTTGGCGTATGTTGCCCTCTGCTAGCACGGTTCTCTGAACGGCGCTAGCGAAGGCTACAAACCCTAATATTTTCCACATCGTCTGCCATTACTTATACAAAATGTTGTGTATAGCTTTTTCTTAGCACTTTAAATTCCTTTTCTGTTTTGTCATAGATTATTTCACAAGCATCTAGGAAATTATCATTTACTTCATTCCTTTCTAATCCAAATATTTCAAAAGCTTTATCCATTTTATCATCCGATTTTGACCCTGCCTGATGGGAATCCAATTGTCTTAGGATGTTAATTGCATTTAATTTCTTTATTAATTCCATTTCAACAATTTCTGTCTCTAATCTTAAGTTGATTTCAATTGTATCATTTTTAAGATTTAATCCAGCTTCATTGGCAATCCTTATATAATTTAGAATGAAGTTTAAAAGTTTAATGCTTCTAAATATTTCCTGTTCGTTTTGTTTGAACTTTTCTAAATCAATATTAAGTATATCAACAGCAATTTTACGCAAATTCTTCTCAATTAAATTTTCGATTAAAAAATGATGTAATTTCTTAGTGCGATATAAAAAATCTTGTTTTGACAGTTTATGTGGAAGGTGATAAGTAATTGGCTTGATAGCCTCGATAGTATACCAACCATAATAATTTAATTCTTCCTTATTCAATTTTATTAATTGTTCTGTAAAAAAATGTATTTCGAA
>JAYVSA010000349.1:0-5873 GCA_043775765.1 Breznakibacter sp.
CACCAACATCAAACAGCCAACCATCTCAATCTCAAAAACTCAGCTTTCCATTAAGCAGTATTGGTATCAATGTGGGTGTTAAATACAACTTCTAAAAAAGAGTCCGAACAAAAAGAATATCTCTTCACTGGCAGGGTTCGCAGAACCCTGCCAGAACTAATGATTTAATGCCTGCGTACTATTAATCGAATAAGATCGATAGTCTTTTCTGTTTCGGGCGTGTATTGGCAAATCGTATTGTATTATTTTGACGCTACATTGCCGAGGAAGCAGAAGTAGTGTATTAACTGTTATTTTTAGCCCGCCATCAGCAGTAACCCAACAACACTCTGCTTAGTGCTTCCGCCTTCAGTCGCTGATTTTTTATTGTCTACTTAGTTACTTTCTCGAATTCATGTTCACATTTCAACAACTTGATAATGTAGGTTTAAGAATTTTAACTTAACTTTAGTTACAACAATAATTATTTGCAACATGGATTATCAAAACAAACCCAAAGAGGAACTAATAAATGATTTACTGGAGTTGCAACAAAAATACAACTCCTCTATAAAATCATTTGAGTTAGAATTTGGTAAACAGAAGCAATTAATCAACAATTTGGAGAAAGACAACTCTCTACTGCAGACCGTAATCAATGAAACCACCGATGCCATTTATGTAAAAGACATCGATGGAAGATATTTACTATTTAACCGCGCAGCTGAAATATTTACTGGAAAACGGGCTGATGAAGTGTTATTTAAAGATGACACCTTTCTATTCCCTACCGACGAGGCTAAAGTTGTTATGGATGGCGATAAAAAGGTGATTAAAGAGGGAATTATAATGACCTATGAGGAATTCGTTACATCTTCTCAAGGTTCTAAAACAATCTTCCTTTCAACAAAAGGGCCAATTTTCAACAAAAATGGAAACCCTTCCGGTTTATTTGGAATTGCTCGTGATATAACTGAACGTAAGCAAGCAGAAGCAAGCCTTTTGAAAGCAGAAGAGTTTTACAGAACAACCCTTGAAAATATGATAGAAGGGTGTCAGATTATCGGTTTCGACTGGTGCTATCTTTATCTGAATAATACAGCCAACATACATAACCGTCGTCCCAAAGAAGAACTTTTAGGAAAAAAATACATGGATATATGGCCTGGTATTGAGACAACCAATATATTCCATATTATTCAAGATTGTTTAGAGAAAAGAACCAACCATCATCTAGAAAATGAATTTGTTTTTCCCGATGGAACGAATGGCTGGTTCGACCTTAGCATTCAGCCCATACCAGAAGGTGTATTTATACTGTCAATTGATATTACTGAGCGTAAAATTGCAGAAGATCTTTTGATAGAAAGCGAAAATAAATTCCGTAAAATATACGAAGATGGACCTTATGGTTTGGCATTAGTAAATCATGAACTTAAGTTCATGATGGCAAACAACATGTTATGTCAAATTTTTGGATACAGCGAGAAGGAACTCCAAGACCTTACCTTTATGCAAATAACGCATATTGATGATGTTAATAATAACGCCCAAAATATTAAAAAACTTATTGCTAGAGAAATTACAACATATAAAACAGAAAAAAGATATATAAAAAAAGATGGGCAAATAATTTGGGCTTCGTTAACAGTTGCCGCAAATTTCAAAAACGATGGAACATTCCTATACAACACAGCTATCATTAGCGATATTACCGAACGCAAACAAACAGAATTGCTTCTTCAAGAAAAAACCGAAGAAATTGAGGCCCAAAACGAAGAATACCAACAAATAAATGAAGAACTTAATCATGCAAATAAAGAATTATATCTTGCCAAAGAGAGAGCCGAAGAAAGCGAAGAAACCTATCGGATGCTTTTTGAAAGTATTAACGATGCCGTGTTTATTTCCGAATTAACTAACGACGGGAAACTAGGAAAATTTATAAAAGTTAACGATGTTGCTTGCCAACGTTTAGGTTATACACAAGAAGAATTATTAAATAAAACACCATTTGAAATTAGTTCTGAAAAAGCCAAGAATGATATCAAACCGAAAATTCAAAATATTTTCAACACCAAACACGCCATTGTTGAAACGGAACATGTTACAAAAGATGGAAATATTATTCCGGTTGAAATAAGTACTAAAATTACTCAATTAAAGGGCAAAACAGTTTTATATTCTATAGCTCGCGATATTACTGATAGAAATAAAGCCGCCACAACATTAAAACAGAGTGAAGATAAATTCCGAAAAGCATTTTTTACAAATCCCGACGCAATTACAATTACTCGTCTCAACGATGGAATGTATATTTCAGCCAATAATGGTTTTACTCAAATTTTTGGATATAATGAAGAGGAAATTTTAGGAAAAACATCTCGTGAAAAAAATATTTGGCATAATTATGAAGATAGAAGCCTTTTCGTGCAAAGTATGCAAACCAAAGGTGCTGTTGCCGATTTCGAAACTCAATTCAATACTAAAAACGGAAAGATAATTGACGCTTTAGTATTTGCCACCATTATTGAACTTGAAGGGGTGCCACATGCCTTAACAATTACTCGTGATATTACCGACATAAAAAAAGCTGAAAATGATTTAAAAGCCAGTCGCGATCTTTTACTTAATCTTGCTCAATTAGTACCAGGCGTTATATATCAGTACCGCTTGTATCCCGATGGTCGTTCCGCTTTTCCTTATTCAAGTCCAGGAATGTTCACTATTTACGAAGTTACACCCGAAGAAGTACAATACGATGCAACGCCTGTTTTTGGTCGGCTCCATCCCGACGATTTGAATAATGTGGCAAAATTAATTAGTGAATCGGCCGAAAGCCTAAATATATTTTATTGCGAATTCAGAGTTGTTTTACCCGCACAAGGATTGCGATGGAGATGGAGTCAAGCACACCCAGTTCGTATGGACGACGGCAGTACTCTATGGCATGGCATTATTTCGGATATTACCGAACGAAAAGAAGCAGAAATTGAGCTTAGTGAAAAAACAGAGGAAATTCAAACACAGAACGA
The DNA here is from genome assembly GCA_043775765.1 of Breznakibacter sp. Taxonomy (GTDB): domain Bacteria; phylum Bacteroidota; class Bacteroidia; order Bacteroidales; family Marinilabiliaceae; genus JAGPHP01. Next base: position 3,015 of record JAYVSA010000349.1, read on the forward strand.
AGAGTACCAACAATTAAATGAAGAACTCATTCAAACGAATGTGGAATTGCTGGAAGCAAAAGAACATGCAGAACAAAGTGACCGTCTGAAAACTGCATTCCTTCAAAACATGAGCCACGAAATACGCACGCCCATGAATGCAATTATGGGTTTCTCCGAACTTTTGGTGAAACAATACAATAATAAAACCAAGCTCGAACAATTTTCAAAAATCATTAATCAGCGTTGTGCTGACCTTCTCAATATTATAAATGAAGTACTTGATGTTGCCATGATCGAATCAGGTCAATCACCAGTCACTATTGAGGAGTGCAAACTCGTACCCTTATTCTCCGAAATATCAGAGTTTTTTAAAGAATTCCAGAACCGGCAGGAAAAACAACATATTAATTTCAATGTGCAAATAGACTGCGGTACTTATGGCACGGTTATACGTACCGATAAAGTGAAATTGAAGCAAATATTAATTAATCTTATTGGCAATGCCTTTAAATTTACCGATAATGGCGAAATACAAGTAGGTTGTAAGCTCGATAATAACCAGCAACTCATTTTTTATATTTCAGATACAGGTATAGGAATTCCATTTGACAAGCAAGAATTTATTTTCGAACGTTTTGCTCAGTTGGAACCAACTCCTGGTCGTTTATATGGAGGAACAGGTTTAGGCCTTTCAATTGTTAAAGGGCTCATCGATTTGCTCGGGGGTAAAATATGGCTCGAATCCATTCCTGGAAAAGGAACCACGTTTTATTTTAGTTTCCCCCATGAAACCGTTGATTATTTATCGCACGAACAAATATTGAACGATGAACATAGCGAATTTAACTTCACTGGCAAGACAATTCTCATTGTAGAAGATGACAAATACAATGCTGATTATCTTAAAGAAGTTTTAGAAGGGACAGGAATTAAGATAATTCACTCGTTTTACGGTAATGAAGCAATTCAAATCTCAACATCGCAAAAACTTGATATCGTGCTAATGGATATTCGTTTGCCCGATATAGATGGATACTCGGCTACTCGAAAAATACGAAAAAGCAACCCCAATATAATAATAATTGCTCAAACCGCCTATGCTGCAAAGGAAGATAAAGAAAGGGCTATTAATTCTGGTTGCAATGATTTTATTAGTAAACCAATAAAAGGAGATGCTTTACTTTCCCTGATAAATAAGCTTTTATCGAAAAAATAATACTTCAAAACCCTATGGAAGAGGGTTTTGAAGTATGTGATTTAACTTTTGGTCTTAACACCTTTACTCCAAAGCTCAATAGGTTTATTTATGATACGAGGTTGTTTTGTGACAAACATCGGCTATTTTTGCACTCTAAATAAGGCATGATGACAAAAGATGTGCGTATTGTTACGAGCGATGCGAAAGGTAATTTATTTGGTGAGGAAGGCCAACGGTTAACGACGCCTCATGGTTGGATATTTTTACCTGCTGGCGATGCTGGTGTCACGCGTAAAGTAACGGCCAATGGGGAGTTTTGGCGCGTACAAGTGAAACGTGGCAGACGTATTATTTCGAAAGGCATTTGGGCACCCGAAGCAACTGTAGTATTGGCTCAACAAGAGGTAGATAAGACTCGCACGACCGATGAGTATAAGAAGAAACGCGAGTATAGTGCTCTTCGTCGTGATTCAAAGCAAGCAACTTATGAAGGTGAGTTTGTGGAGGCAGTAGCAACGTTTCTTAATTTTCATACGGTTCATAAAGCGAGCGAACAGGCTATTGCCATCGCTGTTACTAAACATGCCATACCTATTGGTAGCGGTACGGTTGCACGCACAGTTCTTATTCCAATTGAGGAGAGAGCCTCGCGTGCCGTTATTGCATGGATGCGCCACAAAACCACGGCTTACGATACTTTAAATATTGCCAAAATTAAGGGCGAAAGACGGGCTATTCGTCGTTTATTGGCAGAACAATCTGTGTCCGTTCTAACGAAATACAGAACCAATAGTGCAATTCCATCGAGTTGCCCGTTGCTTATGGCGCTAAGAAAAATAGGTGTTCAATAAATTGTTGTAAACTCTTTATTATTGAACCATTTATCTATCTTTGTGCCATTAAATAGCTATGAAACTACTGGTTTACTTTCTATCAATCTATCTTTTGGCGCTTACGGCACTTCCGTGCGTAGATAAGCCGGAGATAAGCATGTGCAATAGTGTTTCGGTGGAAAATAAATGCGCCGAAAACAACCAGAATGTTTTCGATTTCTGTTCCCCTTTTTGTAGCTGCGACTGTTGCGTATCTCCTGTTGTGCAACACAATTACATAATTCAACTAACGTGTTTTAATGCCATAAAAGCCTCTTTTAAAGAGCTGGTTTCTACTTTTACTTCGTCTCATTTTGTCACTATCTGGCAACCGCCACAATTAAGCTAATACAGAAATAACAATTTTACTACAATGCCTTTATTCGTCAGAATAGAAGGGCGTTGCAAAGTCTGTATTTACCTAATTGATATTTTTATGATAGAGCGTATTATTCATTTTTCGATAAATAATAAGTTTATTGTGGGGCTTTTTGTGGTGGCACTTATTGGGTGGGGCACCTTTTCGCTGAGCCGTTTGCCCATAGATGCCATTCCCGACATTACCAATAATCAGGTGCAAATAATTGCCTTGGCGCCTTCGTTAGCCGTGGAGGAGGTTGAGAGTTTTATTACCGCGCCCATAGAGGTAGCGGTGGCCAATATTCCTGATATCATTGAGCTACGAAGCATTTCTCGCTTGGGACTAACCGTTATTACGGTGGTTTTTAAGGATGAGGTAGATGTTTATTGGGCTCGTCAGCAACTGAGCGAGAGGCTCCGAGAGGCTGAAGAGTCTATACCCGCTGG
>JAYVSA010000350.1:0-3977 GCA_043775765.1 Breznakibacter sp.
TTCCAAATGGGAATTTAATACTCGCAACAAGGGGGAGTGGCATTTGCTTTTTTGACATACAAAAAAAAGAGTATCAACTTTTTCACAACCCCAATAATGGAGAAGATGATTTTACGGGTTGGGAAAAGAGTTTATATCGCGATAAAAAAGGGATTTTTTGGATAACTGCAAAAGGTTCAGGTTTTTACAAGTACAATTATGATACAAACAAAGTTATCCAATACAAGAACAACCCCAACAATAGCAACTCTCTTTCAAGTAATATTGTAGCTCAAATAATAGAGTATAGAGATGGTAAATATCTCATTGCCACAGATGGAGGAGGGTTAAATTATTTTGATACCGAAACAAATTCATTCGCAGTATTTACAAATAATGGCATCAACAAAAATAATTTAAGCTCAACCCAAATGTATTGCCTTTACCTCGACCCAACAGACATTCTTTGGATTGGAACTTTTGGAGGAGGATTAAATATTTATGATCATAAAAATGATAAATTTGCAACCTACAAGCCAAATCCTACAAATCCTACAAGTTTAAGTCACCGATCGGTATTATCCATTCTACAAGATAGAGACGAAAATATTTGGATTGGAACCGATGGTGGAGGTTTAAATCTTTATAATCCAAAAATAAATAGTGAAAAATTCATCCATTACAAGAAAAACCCCAATAACCCCAATGGCATTGGAATTAATATTGTTAAGTCAATATTTCAAGACAGTAACGGCAGTATTTGGTTAGGCTCCTGGCTTGAAGGACTAGAACAATATAACCCCAAAACAGGAATCTTTAAACACTATACTGCCGATCCAAATAATCCCAACAAAATCATGTCCAATAGCACATGGGCCATGATCGAAGATGATGAAAAAAATCTGTGGCTCTCATCTTTCGATTTAGGTGTTGATGTAATGAATCTCGAAACGGGTAAAATACGGCACTATAGAGTTGGTACCAAAAAGGGCGACTTAACCCATAGGAATACTCAAATTTTATTTCTCGATTCCAAAAAACATATTTGGTTGGGTACAGAAGATGGCGGTTTACTGAGATACAATAAAGAAAAAGACAATTTCATTGCATATAGAAATGACTCCACAAAGTTGAACTCACTCAGCAGTGATGATATTAGAGCAATTTTTGAAGATAGCGATGGCCGCCTCTGGGTAGGCACACAATCTCAAGGTTTAAATCTATTTGATGAAAAAAGCGAAACGTTTACCATTTTTACCGAAGATGATGGTTTAATTGGAAATTCCGTTTACGGTATTCTTGAAGATAATAACAAGAATCTTTGGATAAGTACCACAAAAGGAATTTCAAAGTTCAACTATTCAACGCATAAATTCACAAACTATACCAATCTCGATGGTTTAATAGATGCGGACTTCAACTATGGCGCCTCGTTAAAAGCAAAAGATGGACGATTTTATTTTGGTGGATTAAATGGATTCAATGCATTCTATCCCGAAAAAATTACAATCAATCCACTCAAACCCAAAGTATATATAACGAACTTAAAACTTTTTAATCAATCTGTTACGCTGGGCGATAAAAGCAAGATTCTAGATAAACCCATAATAGAATGCACTAAAATCACCGTGTCTCATACACAAAATGTATTAACGTTTCAATACACTGGAATAAATTACACCTTGCCCATCAAAAACCAATTTGCCTATCAATTGATTGGTTTTGATACCGATTGGAATTATGTAAAATTCAAAAGAGAAGTTACCTACACGAATCTCGACCCAGGAGAGTACACATTTCGTGTTAAAGCCTCTAATAACGATGGCGTGTGGAATGAAGAAGGCACTTCCCTCAAAGTTGTTGTGTTACCTCCCTTTTGGGCAACATGGTGGTTTAGAACCTTTTTAATTGGCTGTACAATATTACTTATATCGATGTACATTTCATTGAGGATTAGAAAGATAAAGAATCAGCGCAACCTTTTAAAAAAGATGGTTGACGAACGAACCATTGAACTCCAAGAAACGAACTCTGTATTGTATGATTTAAACCGCGAATTAAGCGAAGTAAACATATTACTTGAAGAGACAAATGAAGAGATTTCGGAACAAAAAGAGCAGTTAATCTTTCAAAACGACGAGATAAAGGAGAAGAGCGAAGAACTTGAAATGCACCGCAATCACCTTGAAGAACTTGTAGAAGAGCGTACCGAGGAGTTGCTCACAGCAAAAGAGAAAGCAGAAGAATCGGAGAGGTTAAAAGCATCATTTTTGGCCAATATGTCGCACGAAATACGCACTCCCTTGAACGCAATAGTTGGTTTTTCTAATCTGTTAACACTTCAAGAAAACACCCCAGATGATGTAGCGGACTACACCTCAATAATAAATAAAAACACAGAAGATTTGTTAATGTTAATAGATGATATACTCGATTTATCGACCCTTGAAGCAAAGCAATCGAGCCGCAATGATACCGTTTATAATGTTAATCACTTCATAGACAACTTCTTCAAGTATTGGAAAACACATCAACAAACAGACAAACGAACACTTGTACTAGAGAACAATGTTTTGAACCCCATGTTGACGTTCGTGTCCGATGAACATAAAATGCGTCAAATTCTTTCGAACTTGATGGGGAATGCCTGTAAATTTACCGATGAAGGATCGGTTACATTAAGTTTTAGTTTCAAGAATGGTGAATACATTTTTGCTGTCAAAGATTCTGGTATTGGTATAGCGCAAAAAAACCTCGATGTTATTTTTGATTGGTTCAGAAAGATTGAAGATGATAGAAATAAGTTATTTCGCGGAAATGGACTCGGTTTAGCAATATCTACTCGCTTGGCAGAATTATTAGGAGGTAAGCTTTGGGCAGAATCAGAACTAAATGTTGGTTCAACTTTTTATTTCTCAATTCCAAAGAAGTATGTAAAGGAATAATAGTAATTTTAGGAGAATAACCTTAAATTAGACTAATAGAAGATTTTAAAAGCAAATTAAAAATCTCTGAGCATCAATGACTAAAGCCGCTAATCTTGTTATTTTTCTTTTTTTGGTGCAAATATTGAATGCTCAAACATTTGACCCAAAATTTGATCATCTCACCTCTGCTAAGGGGCTCTCAAGCAATACCGTTAACTGTATTCTTAGAGATAGATGTGGATTTATGTGGTTTGGCACCTACAATGGGTTATGCAAGTTTGATGGATATGACTTTGTTGTTTATACGAATGCTCCAAATAACAAAAAATCAATTACAGCAAATAGAATATCGGTACTTCTGGAAGGGCATGATGGACTAATTTATGCGGGAACGTGGGATAAAGGCCTAAATATTTACGATAAAAAAACCAATAGTTTTAGGCGATATACCCATAACCGTAACAACAAAAATTCTATCAGTTCAGACGAAATTCTTTCCCTTTTTATAGATTCCAAGAACCGTATTTGGGTTGGGACAAAAAATGGTGGTCTAAATCTGTTCAACCAAGAAAACGGAACGTTTAAGAGTTATAGCTACGATCCAATAAAGTATAATGAACGTATAGACATCTATGGTATTTCAGAACTACCAAATGGAAATTTACTCCTTGCAACACGAGGCGATGGTATTTGTTTTTTTGATGTGCAAACAAGTGAATACCAACTCTATCATAACCCCAATGTAGGAGAAGATGATTTTACTGGCTGGGAAAAAAGCCTTTATCGCGACTCAAAGGGGGATTTTTGGATAACCACTAAAGGTAGCGGCGTTTATAGATATGATTACAAACACAACACGGTAACTCAATTTAAAAACGACCCGAAAGTTAGCAACTCACTTTCGAGCAATATTACAACCCAAATAATTGAATATCAGGATGGGAAATATCTCATTACAACCGATGGCGGGGGACTTAACTATCTAGATCTTGCAACAAAAACATTTACAGTCTATTCCAATAACGGAATTAACCCAAACAGCTTAAGTTCCAACGGAGTGTACTGCCTTTA
>JAYVSA010000351.1:0-2462 GCA_043775765.1 Breznakibacter sp.
GGGATACACCTTAGTCATAAACGACTCACTAAAAAGCAACAAAGCCTACCAATGGTACAAAAATGGAAACCCTATTGCGGGAGAAACCTTGCAGTGGTACTCCAAAGAAAAACCCCTGTGTGGCATCTACAAAGTGCTCATTACACTGAACAATAACATGCAGGTATTTTCACAAGAAATAGATGAAACTGCCACGTGTACCAAAAGCGCTAACCTCGTTTCCGTGACACCTACACTCGTTAAACCAAGCGCATCAATTACCGTTTCTGGCGAACTGAATGAGGCTATTGCAGAATATACGCCTAACCATTACACCATAAGCATTTACACCTTCACTGGGGTTAAAGTAGCCAGCTACAACACCGAGCAACTCAACAGCTTTAGCTTTGAAGCACCTGCTTTAACGGGAACTTACATTGTTAAAATAGAGAATAGCAACAGCAGTGAAATCACTCAAAAAATAGTGGTTTACTAAAAACATAAAAGTAAAATTCTTACCCATGAATTTAAAAATAACAAATATGTTAAACCGATTCACTCTAGCCATCCTGTTTACCTTCGTGGCTATGGTTGTGTCATCACAACAAAATGCCCATACACAACAAAAAACAATAACCAAAACAGCCGTAGAATTGCCTACTGCCACAAAAGATACCACCAAGAAAATTGCACCCGCTTTTGTAAGCCAACACTTGGTGAGCGGATATTTCGGCTTCGGGCTCTCTACACTGCAGTTCAATCCTACTTTCGGAAGCAACAAAGCTGGATACGATTTTAACCTTGGTGCCGATTACATCTTCTATTTCCACAAACACTGGGGTATTTCGGCAGGTATCAACTTTAGTCGCTACAACAGCCAATTCGTAGCAAACACCTCTACACAATGGGGCGCCGTAGATAGCGACAAGGAATCTTTTCTTCTCAATGCCCTATGGAACAACTCTACCGAACAACACAAAGCCAGCACGCTCGGAATCCCAATCTTGGCCCTTTACCGCCATCCCATAAACACCAAATGGACGGCACAATACGGCCTAGGCTTCAAAACAGCTTACATCACCTCTAGCTCGGCAGCACCCTCTTCGGGTTCCGTTACGCTAAGTGGCAACTACCCTCGACTCGGCGTTACATTCGAAAACATACCGCTACAAGGCTTTACAAATCAGCAATTTAGCAACAGCACCTCTTTCCAATCAACCATCAACCTCTCTCTGCTTGCCAGCGTGGGCGCATCCTACACCATCAACCCTGCTTGGGCGCTATTTGCCAATCTCTCTGCCGATTATGGCCTCACAAACCTCGCCACAGCCAGCAGCAACGAACTCATTACCTACCAAAGCGCTACCAACACGCCCATCTACAACACCGTGCCACAGAGCAACACCATCTCATCGGAAAAAACCTTGGCCTTAGGAGTTAAAATAGGCGCCACCTATAATTTCGACGGAGCTAAAGCCATGCGAAAAGCAGAACAAGACGAAGCCGCCGTCCTTGCTGCACTCAAAGCCTTACGCGACAAAGCCATTGCCGACTCCATTACCAATGCCCAACGTCTGGCCGAAGAACTTCGTCAGCAAGAACTCAAACGCCTAGCCGCTGCCCTTGCGGAAGCCAACCGTTTACGCCAAGATAGCATCGAACTGGCTCGCCTCAAATTCATGCAAGACAGCATCAGCGCTCTAAAATCTAAAGGCGAAGGCAAAATGGTGGTCGATGTTCGCACCAACAAACTCCTTCCATGGGAACGACAAATACTCATGTTGCCCGTCGAATTCAAACTCGGCAGCGCTCTCATGACACCCGAATCGGCCAGCAACGCCATGCTTATTGGCAAAATGCTCGCTCAACACCCCGACCTTAAAATTGCCATCACTGGCCACACCTGCGACTTGGGGCCCAACGAAGCCAACTATCGCCTCGGCCTCAAACGCGCCACCGCCATAGCCAATTGCTTCGAAAAAGCGGGCAAAGAACCGAGTAACATGACGCAAGCCTCCATGGGTGAAACGCAACCAGCCGTACCAAACACTTCTGAGGAGAATCGCAAGAAAAACCGACGCGTGGTGGTGCTCATTGAAGACGTTGTTGAAACCATTCAATCCAAATAATACAACCATGGGCGTGCCAACAGGGGCTATTTCACAATTCAAAAACATCCTCTATCCATCACCCATTTCGGGCATCATTGCCCCTGTTGTCGGGCTTTTCGCTCATAGTCCTCGCACAGTGGTTCCAACAAGTTCCACCACAGCGCTGTGGGCTATCCGCTTCAATCCCTCACGCAAACCAAGACAATACAAATCATCCAATAATACACTAAATCACTACATCACTTGTCAATAAAAATTAACTATGACATTCTTCACAAACAAATTATTCCCCGCCTGCAAAAGGTGGTTACTACCCGTTTTTATCTCTATTTTCTTTGCTCTACCACAAAGCAACCTTTCGGCACAATGTAC
>JAYVSA010000352.1:0-6074 GCA_043775765.1 Breznakibacter sp.
TTGAAGTTGTAAATCTTATTATTGAAACTTAGTACATTATGCAATCTATTGCTGAACTACAATTATTTGTTAACCAAGAACTTACACAGCTTAGTTTTATCTCAGAGCCCGAAAGACTTTATGCACCTATTCAATATGTAATTGAAATTGGCGGCAAACGCATTAGGCCTGCCTTAACGCTCTTTAGCTGTCAAATATTTGCAAATGAGGTTCGTTCAGCTCTCAATGCCGCTTTGGCCGTAGAGGTTTTTCATAATTTCACGTTATTGCACGATGATATTATGGACAATGCTCCCTTAAGACGAAATATGCCTACGGTGCATGAACGTTGGGATAACAATACCGCTATTTTGTCGGGTGATGCCATGATGATAAAGGCTTACCAGTTTTTAGCTAAGACCGAAGCCTCTAAACTTCCAGTGGTGCTCGATATATTTAATCAAACGGCACTTGAGGTTTGTGAAGGGCAACAGTACGATATGGACTTTGAAGCAAATCATGATGTTTCGGAAGCGCACTATATTAAAATGATTACTCTCAAAACAGCTGTTTTAATTGCTGGTAGCATGAAAATGGGGGCACTAATAGGTGGTGCATCTCTACAACAAGCTAAAATTCTATATAATTTTGGTATCAATTTGGGTATCTCTTTTCAGTTGCAAGACGATTTGTTGGATGTTTACGGAGATCCAGATCAATTCGGAAAGCGTGTTGGTGGTGATATTGTTTCTAATAAAAAGACCTTTTTACTGATCTCGGCTCTTCATAGGAGTAAGTTTGGCTTACGTAAGGAGCTGGAAGATCTTCTTTTAGATGGAGATTTGGATGCGGAAACAAAGGTAAGTAAAGTCGTTGCTATTTACGATGTGTTGAATATTAGAGATTTAACAGAGAAAAAGATGGATGAGTATCATAGCAAAGCGATGCTCAATTTAGATAAATTAGAGGTGGCAGCTGAATACAAACAAGAATTAGCAAATTTTGTCTCAAATTTAATGAGACGCGTACATTAAGAGTGAAAAAAGTTTGTATCTTTTGCCTTTCATTAAAAAATCGTATTTAGGCGATGCTGGGTTCTTTTAATGCCTGAATTTCAGTTCGTTATCAGCGTTGTAATATTTCCATAAGTTAATAGTATGAGTAAGCAAGTAGGAAAAATTATCCAAGTTGTAGGTCCAATTGTAGATGTGGATTTTGATTTGGGCGGGTCAGAATTACCAAATATTCTTGACGCTCTTGAAATAGTACGCGAGAACGGCGAATTGGTGACTATTGAATGTCAGCAGCACGTTGGAGAGAATACCATCCGTTGTATTTCAATGGATTCGACAGACGGTCTGATGCGTGGTATGGAAGTAAAAGCTCTTGGCTCTCCAATCATTATGCCCTCTGGAGAGTTGTCGAAGGGACGATTGATGAACGTTGTAGGTAGAGCAATTGATGGCTTGCCACAGGTAGATAAAGTGGGTGGTTCTCCTATTCACCGCGATGCACCTAAGTTTGAGGAGTTAACCACTTCAACAGAGGTTCTCTTTACGGGTATTAAAGTTATCGACCTTATTGAGCCTTATGCCAAAGGGGGTAAAATTGGATTGTTTGGTGGTGCTGGTGTTGGTAAAACGGTTCTTATTCAGGAACTTATAAATAATATTGCAAAAGGGTACGACGGTCTATCGGTATTTGCTGGTGTGGGTGAGCGTACACGTGAAGGAAATGACCTTTTGCGTGAAATGATTGAGTCGGGTATTGTAAATTATGGCGACGAATTCAGAAAAAGTATGGATGAAGGGGGCTGGGATTTGAGCAAAGTAGATATGAACGCTCTCTCCAAATCACCTCTTACAATGGTTTTTGGCCAGATGAATGAACCTCCTGGGGCTCGTGCTCGTGTGGCTCTCTCGGGTCTGACTATCGCTGAAAGTTTTCGCGACAGTGGTGCAGCAGAGGGTGGAAAAGGAAAAGATATTCTTCTTTTTGTTGATAATATATTTCGTTTCACTCAGGCAGGTTCTGAGGTCTCTGCTCTTCTAGGACGTATGCCTTCGGCGGTAGGTTACCAGCCTACTTTAGCCTCAGAAATGGGCGCTTTGCAAGAACGTATTACATCAACTAAAAATGGATCTATTACTTCGGTACAGGCGGTTTATGTTCCTGCAGATGACTTAACGGATCCTGCACCGGCAACAACATTTTCTCATTTAGATGCCACAACGGTATTGAGTCGTAAAATTTCTGAGTTAGGTATCTATCCAGCGGTTGATCCTCTCGATTCGACTTCTCGCATTCTTACTCCTGATATCGTTGGTGAAGAGCATTATCGAACAGCTCAACGTGTTAAAGAGATTCTTCAACGTTATAAGGAGCTGCTAGACATTATTGCTATTTTGGGTATGGAAGAGCTTTCTGAAGACGATAAGTTGGTGGTTCATAGAGCGCGTCGCGTACAACGTTTCTTGTCGCAACCATTCTTTGTTGCTGCTCAGTTTACGGGTCTTAAAGGCGAATTGGTAAGCATCGAAGATACAATAAAGGGCTTTAATATGATTTTGGATGGTGAAGTTGATCAATATCCAGAAGCAGCTTTCAACTTGGTTGGAACCATTGAGCAAGCCATAGAAAAAGGTGAAAAGCTAATAGAACAATCTAAAAAATAATGGGACTTCAGCTTGATGTAATAACACCTGAAAAAACGCTTTATAGTGCCTCTGTTATGCTTGTAACAGTGCCTAGCATTAATGGTTCGTTTACTATTTTAGCGAATCACGCACCCATTATCTCCATTTTAGCCAATGGAAATGTTCACTTGGTAGGGCAAGATGGAATTGAAAAAACATTTTCCTGCCAGAGTGGCATTGTTGAGTGTAGAGAAAACAAGGTGGTTGTTTTAATAGAGAAAGGTTAAAATCATATAAAATAATTCTCGTTGGAGACAGAAGTTTTTCGGTCTCCAACGAGTTTTTTGTTCTTCTGCTGTTTTTGCGAAGTTAATACAATATTCAAATCATGGAAAAGATCCTTATTATACGTTTTAGCTCAATTGGCGACATTATTCAGTGTATGTCTGTTGTTTCGGGTATAAAAGAGAGATTTCCAGAGGCCAAAATTCATTGGATTTCGCGGCGAGATATGGCTAGTCTATTACGTATTGACAATCGTATAGATAAAGTTTGGGAGTTTGAAAGAAGTAAAGGCTTTAGAGGACTCTTGAAACTTGCTTTTCAGCTTAAGAAAGAGCGATATACTCATATTTACGATGCCCACAACAATATAAGATCTTCTATTTTAAAGGTTGTATTAACCTCTTTGGGAATTAGTACTCTGTTTGGTATAAATAAGGTTATTACGCGAAGTAAAGATAGAATTAAACGAATTCTGCTGTTTAAACTAAGAATTAATCTGTTTCCTAAACCCAATCTCTCATTTGATAGTTATTATCTGCCATTACAAAAGTGGGGTATTACAAAAGGTAATGTTGCTTATAATTATCAATTTTCTGCTGATGTGATGAGTCGGTGCTATAATATATTAGAGCCTATTACTTCTCGGAATCAACCTTGGGTAACACTTGTACCCTCTGCAGCTTGGTCGTTAAAGCGTTGGGATACTGAGTATTGGCAAGGATTAGTTGAAAAATTAATCGATTATAATTTTATTATTCTTGGTGGTGCAAAAGATCGTTTCTGTGAGAGAATATTTAATGTGGCTCCTGAGCGATGTCTTAATCTTGCTGGTCATACCTCTTTGTTGGATAGTCTTTGCATTGTAAGCCTTTCTAACTTGGTAATAAGTGGTGATACTGGTTTTTTACATGCTGCCGATATTTTTGAAAAGAATGCAATTGCTTTAATTGGCCCTACAGCCTTTGGTTTTCCTTCGGGTAAAAACACAACCACTTTGGAAGTGGAGCTGCCATGTCGTCCATGCACTAAAGATGGCAGTACCAAGTGTAAGAACAAAAAGGAGAAACAATGTCTACGCGATATATCTCCAGAACGAGTGGCTTGTAACGTTAAATTGAAATACCCTATTACAATTTAAGTTGGTTCAATACTTGAGGCAAACACTTGTAATGCAAGGCAAACGCATTTAAGAATGGGCAACTTCCCCCAATTTAAATCTTTATTTTCTTTGCGTGCCTCTGCTAATTCCTTTAAGTTAACCTGTTTCAATATCTAAGGAGCCAGTTGCTTAATGCTCCACTCCCCGTCTTCAAGAGTGTACTCAAATCGGGTGTGTAGCCTATTTGCACCTCCTTGCCAAAATTCTATCGAATGAGGGATAATCAGGTATCCGCCCCAATCCAGTGGTCTCTCAATAGGTGTTTTATTATCTCTATTTGCTTGAGCACGCTGTTTTATCTCTTCCAAATCATCTATTTCACTACTTTGTGGCGACACCATTGCGCTTATTTGGCTGTCTAAAGGTCGTGAAAAGAAATAATTGTCTGAAAGCTGTGCCGATATTTCAACTGTTCGGCCTACAATTCGCACCTGACGCTCGAGTTCTGCCCAAAAAAAAGTTGCCGCTACTTTATTGTTTGCTTTTATATCGCCTCCCTTCAAACTCCTATAGTTGGTGAAGAATGTAAATCCATCATTAGAAATCTCTTTTAAAAGTACAATTCGGCAGGTTGGTTGTCCCTCAGCATCTACTGTGGCAAGAGCCATGGCGTTGGGGTCATTTTTCTCGGAGTCTAAAGCTTCTGAGAACCAATTTCGAAACAGAGAAATTGGGTTTGGGGTTAAGTCCGAACGGTTAAAACCCTCCCTTAAATAATTACGTCTTATCTCAGATATCATACTTCCATTTTTATGATTTTATTTGGTCTTTATTTTTCAAATATAACAACAATAGGTTCTTATGGTTTTGTTTTTCTTGGTGCGAAACTCGTCGTTTTTGCCAAGATATGACCTAATTTTTGCTCATTACGTGAACTGTGAGGTATTTGTGAGGTCATTTTTTTGGTTTGCAAAATGTTTGATTTCTTCCTTTACGGTAGTTATTCTTATCACAAAGTTTTGTTCGTTTCAATGAGGCTATTGTTGCGTAAAAGAGCCTGTTTTCGTAGGTTTTAGACAAAGGTAAATAGTCTTATATTGGTAATGATCTCAAACTTAGTTGCGATTTTGCGGTTGTGTCTTTTTTATAAAGAAGAAGATTTTTTGCTATAAAGTCGCAATCGATTGTTTTTTACATCAAACGTTTGCGATGTTGTTGAATAATTTATTACATTTGTATAAATACGTTAAGAAATGTTTTCAAGATTTAATGAAATTGAACGCTAAAAAACATGACATAATGTAAGGTGTGTTAAAAGAGAAAGCAGGGTAGAAAACAATTGTTCTCTTTAATTTAGAACTTTATGATTCGCGAATTTGAAACGCTCTATTTATAAGTGTCTTTATTTTGAGCAAGTTGTGTGAGTGATGATTCGATGTAGATATGTTTTGATAGTTTTATTTTATACTCGGTGAGTTGTTCTTATTTAAAGAGTATTGAATAATATGATGATTGCAAGGTTCATGTTTGGACGATAAGAGGTGATTGGTGTGAATGTTGGACCCAGAAAAACGTTTAAAAACCTTAAAAATCACAAAAAATATAAAGTAACAGTTTTATACATCATATAATAGAAATAAGCCCAATTTTGAAGTGAAGTTTTTCAATAATGCACCTTAACTAGATGCCGAAGAACAATACAGTAAGAAAGGGTTTTAATTAGAATGCCAAATAACAACAATTAGTATTATTTATTAATTCTTATTTATTTATTTATGAAAAGAATCTTAAGTTTAATCGGTTTGATGGTGTGGACTACCTTCCTGTTTGCGCAGGATCAAACGGTAAAGGGAAAGGTTACCTCCAACACGGATGGTTCTGCTATTCCTGGGGTGAATGTATCTGTAAAAGGTACTACTAATGGAACAATCACCAACATTGATGGTGATTACTCCCTATCTGTTCCTTCTGGGGCAACATTGGTTGTCTCTTTTATAGGAATGAAAACGATTGAGAGCCCAGTAACTGGCGGAACTGCAGACTTTAAACTAATCGACGAAATGTCTGATTTGGAT
>JAYVSA010000353.1:0-1744 GCA_043775765.1 Breznakibacter sp.
GCCCGAACCTAAAGCTCAAAACAGCATCAGTCACTCTATTACCAAAGTGCTTATGCAAGATAGTAACGGCACAATTTGGATTGGAACCGATGGTGGTGGCGTTAATGCTTTTAATACTAAAACAGAGGAGTTTATATGTTTTAGCTACAATCCCAACGACTCCACCTCACTGAGTAACGATAACGTGAGCGCTATCATTGAAGATCACCAACACCAAATGTGGATTGGCACTTACGGTGGCGGACTTAACCGATTTAACCCCAACAAAAACAATTTTACTCGCTTTATAAACGAACCCAACAACCCAAACAGCTTGTGTAGCGACTATATAAACTGCCTTACAATCGATAAACAGAATAATCTCTGGATTGGCACTTGGGGGCGAGGAATAGATAAATACGACATCGCCAAAAACCACTTTACCAACTATCAATACAACCCATCTGACCCTAACTCTCTCTCAAACAGCACTGTTAATACTCTTTGTATAGATAAAGATGATGCGTTATGGATTGGAACTTGGGGCAGCGGTTTAGATCTCCTAAATCCGCAAAGTCAAAAGTTTACCCATTTAGCCAACTCATCGAACCCAAATTCATTGAGCAACAACATTGTGCGCTCAATTACGCAAGACAAAAATAGCACGCTTTGGATAGGCACTTTTGGCGGAGGCATTAATCTGCTTAACCCAAAAACCAAACAGATTACACGTATAGAAAACACGATAACCAACACCAAACAACTCCCTAATAATAATATATGGACGCTTCTTTATACACCCAACAACATAATTTGGGCTGGATCAATAGAGGGTGGTGTGAGTAAAATTGAGGTTGGACAACCGTTGTTTAAACACATAAACTTCACGGCAAATGATGACAAATCAGATAACACGGTTATTGTAAGCGCACTTTGCGAAACGTCCGACAAAGGAGTTATTGCAGGCAGTTGGGATCATGGCATTGCAACGTTCAACTCTCAGCTAAAACCTATATCTAACAACATTCCACAACTACCAAATACCAACATCAATGCTATTGTCGAAGATCGTTTTGAGCAACTATGGATAGCAACCACAACAGGATTATACCTTTTTGATCCTAAAACCAATAAAATTAAAAACTACCACTATCAGCCCAATAATTTTAAGGCGCTTCAGTTCGACAACATATCATCGCTTTATCAAGACCACTTAGGCACTATTTGGGTGGGCACTTTGGGCATGGGACTCTACAGATATGAGCGTGCAACCGATAACTTCACCCTCTATCTGGCCTCTAAAAAACGTAATATTACCTTTTGTGTGGATATGAGCGGAATTCCCGTCTCTCCAAAAGGCGTTCATTTGGCTGGTAATATGAATGGATGGAACCCGAGCGACCTAAAACTCACTCAAGTAAAAGAGAATATCTACCAAATTACTATTCCCATTTACCCTGGCCGCACCGAATATAAGTTCTTAAACGGCGATACGTGGGGTACCGAGGAGCAAGTGCCAGCAAATTGTGCCGAAAACAAAAACCGCATCCTTTATGTGGGCGATAAAGAGTTGGTTTTAGATGCCGTGCTCTTTGCCAAAGGGTGCAATAAAATTCATACCAAACCCATTGAGGTTAAGATAGATCCGAAGGATTTCGTGTTGAGTAGCAACCATATCTTATCTATCAGTGAAGATCAACAAGGCACGCTCTGGATTGGTACCGACAAGGGTTTGAATAGATATAACTGTGGTACCGACAACTTC
>JAYVSA010000354.1:0-10816 GCA_043775765.1 Breznakibacter sp.
TGATGGAACTATTTTAATTTCGAATGGCAAGGTTATTCCTTCAACAAATAATTATCTCTATAATGTAAAGGGTGATTTTTCTACAACAGTTGGAATTGGACAATTTCTTCCGCTTGGAGGTACCATTACTACTGGTAAAATAGTTTTTAAAGGTGCTAATCAGAGTATTTCCAATGGTGTTTTTCCAAGCGTCGATTTTTCAGGAACTGGCGTTAAAACACTCAATGGTGCTACAACTTTCAACGGTGCGATGACGGTTTTCTCTCCAGTCTCTTTAGTGGCTAATAGTGGTGCTCCAATTCTCTGGTTGGGCGATGTAAGCTTTGCTGCAGGAACTGCATTTAATGATGGCGGAGAGACTCATTTGTTTAGAGGAACAAACTGGACATCAGCGGCGTCTTTTGTAGGAACAGGAACTGTTGTTTTCGATAATACAAGTACGCTTCAACGATTGTTCAGCGGAGTGTTTTATAATTTAGAAGTTAATACTTGGCCATCTTTATATATGACAGGTGTTGCAACTGTGAAAAACAATGTAACATTGAATGCTGGTAAAATTTTGCGTGTACAATTAAACACATCATTAAATTGCTCTTCTGGAACGGGTACATTTATCACCAAGCCAGGTTCAACAATGCTTGTAACCGATGTAAATAACTTTCCTAAGGGTTATGCCACCTATGATTTAGATGTTGCTAGTTTAGTTCAATATGATGGTTCGTCTAGTCAAAATATTGATGGCGTTTCTTATGGTAACTTAACTTTTGTAAATGCAAATACAAAAATACTAACGGGAAATACTATTGTAAAGGGAAACTTAAACTTTGGAACTTCAACGTTGGATGTTAGTGCAAATAATTACTCTTTAAATGTTGCTGGTCAATGGAATAATGGTGGGTCAGGTACTTTTGTGCCTCGTTCTGGCACAGTAATGTTTGATGGAGTTGCTAATCAGACTATTAGCATTGGTGCAACGAATGATTTTTATAATCTTACGGTTGCAAATACGGGTGCTGTTGGAGCAAATAGTGTGGTTGCAGGATGGGCCGCTGGAAATCCGCGTCAGATTTTAAACAATTTAACAGTTACAAGTGGTATTTATAATTCAAACGGCTTAGTACAAACTGTTGGCGGTGATTTGGTCGCTTCTGGAACAGGAACGTTTGTTGCAGGTGGAAAATACACATTAACAAAAGCTTCAGGGTCTGCTTCTATTGCATCAAATGGCTCTTCTTTTGGAACACTCACATTTACTGGTAATGGAACTTATGTTGCAAATACCGATATTATTGTTACAGGAAATTTCACCCAAAACAGCGGGATCTTTAATGGAAATGGAAAAACAATGAATCTAGGTGTAAATAGTCAGGTTGTTACAATTAATGGCACATACCAAGTTGGTTCAAATGGAAAGCTTGTGCTTGGTGGCTCAACATCTGTAATTGTTGGCACACCTTCAGGTCGCTTTGAGCTTTTAGGTTCAACTTCGAGTATAGCAATGGTTACTTACAACCCTACTTATGCTATAAATGGAAGTTACTCGTTTACTGTTAATGGTGCATTAGCTGCTAGATACTACACTTTTGAATACATGGGTACTGGAGGAATAAATCTTTCATCAACATCGGTAATTGATGCCTTCCCTAATAATTTAAGTGATGGTACATTCAATAATGGAAGAGTAGCAAGTCAACCGCTCTTACAAATTCAAAATACACAATCTTTTGTAGCGCCTAACTACATAGCTAATGTCTCATTTCCTACAAGTCCTGGAGGGTCTCCATTTAATGTTAGAAAGTCGGTCAATAGTGGCATCCTTGAATTTTATAATGCAACGGGAGCTTTTTCTGGTGAAAACTTTGATGACGATAGCTTTAATGTTATCAATTGGACTGGTCCAGTTAAATTGACGTGGAATGGTTCTGTGGGTACTGATTGGAATAATGCAACAAACTGGACAGCCTCTACTGGGCCTAATATTGTGCCAACAGGTGTTGAAGATGTGATTATTGCATCTGCAATTAATCAACCAATTCTTACTTCGTTTGGACAAAAATCAGCAAATCTTAAAATTAATAATGGTGCTAAAATCACCTTGAATACCCCAGCTGATGGTGGTGCGATTGATTTGGACGTTCAGGGTGATTTAGATCTAATAGGTACAATTTTACCTCAATCACCGAATGATTATATAAATATCACAGGTGGTTGGACAAAAACAGGCACTGGTGCTACTGTATTGGGCACTGTATCCTTTACTGGTAGTGGCTCTTCTAAAATCATCAACAATGGAGTTGGGGCTTTCAATTATATTACAATTGGTGGTGCAACATTGTATCAAATAGCTGCCAATACTACAATCTCTAATGATTTTAAAATCCTTAGCGGTGCAACTTTCGGCACAGGTGCAAACACTCTTACCGTTGATGGGAATTGGGATAACAACGGAACGTTCTCGCCAAGTTCTGGTAAAGTATGGCTAAAAGCTTTGTCGGGTTCTAAAACAATCAATAATGGCACTTCATTGTTCAATGACTTGAAGATTGATGCTGTTGGTGTTAGTTATACTCAGTTGTCTAATCTAGCGGTCAATGGAACGCTAGACCTTACTAACGGCTCGCTCGACTTAAATAACTTTAGTTTAAAAGTTGGCGATAATGCAGGAGCTGATTATTTCAATATCTATGGTACTGTTACCGCAAACGGCATCTCAAAAATTAATATGGTAGGTACTGTTGGTACCCCTGCTAAATTGGCTGTTTACAGTGGAGGTTGGCTTAAACTTGTTGGTACAGATGTTAATAACAGAAGTACGGTTTATAGTTCTACTGGCGGAAGATATGATATGAGTGTTGCCACGGGAGGTAAGTTAGATGCTAAGTTTTATTCTATTTCTAATACTACAGCTCCTGGTTTGGTTACTGTTTCAGGAGCAATTATAGATCCAATAAACAACTTATCGGAAGGAGTTTTCTCTAACGGTTTAGCGGGTTCTTCGTATATCACTCTGGGGCATGAAATGGCCTCTGTTACTGATACTCTTAAGAGTGTAGTTTTTAACGCAGGAGCATTGTATAATGTAACACGAACATCAGGCACTACTGTCTATAATTTTGTTGATGCTGGTGGACCAATGGGAGCTTATACTTTCGAATCTGATTTGGGTGGTGTTCCAGATGCCGTTAGTGGTTATTTAAGATGGGATACTCAAAGTCTATATAACTGGTTAGGTTTAACAGATGATTGGAGCTCACCTTCAAACTGGTTCAATAGTGTATTACCTAATGCAATTTCGAATGTCACCATTAAGTCAGGTACTCCATTCTCTCCTATTATTAAAACGGGGGCCAATGTTACGGTAAATGACATTAATGTTAAAACAGGTGCCATATTAACTGTTGCGAATGGCGCATTGCTAACCGTAAATGGTAACGCTATTGTAAATGGAACTTTCATTATTAAAAATCAACCGAATGCTATGGCATCAGTAATTACACAAGGAGCATACACGGGTAATGCACAAGTGGAAACTACATATCCTGCCAATAGATATTTTTATATTGGGAACCCAGTTTCAAATCTGAAATCCGATATTTATGATGCTATTGATCTTGTAAATAACGGAGCTTTTCAATATCCAAATGGTAATGGATGGGTTAGATATACTGATAATATAACACCACTTGACCCATCTCCAATTGTAGGGTATACTGCAAAATTCAAGTTGGGTAAAATCGTAACTGCTGTAGGGCCTCTGAATACTGGAAATTATACACTATCAATTCCTGCTAATCGTTTTACGCTGGTTGCTAATCCATACAATTCAACAGTCGATTTAAATAATAATTATATAGCGACTATTGCTAATTGGGCACCAACAGGGAAAACGGATCCAAATATTTGGGTTCCAACCAATGCCTCAGGTGCTCTTCAATTTGCTACCTACAATCTTGCTGTTGGCCTATCTCAAAATGGAGGATCTAAGTTTATTGGCCCAATGCAAGCGTTTTGGATTCAAAACAAAACTGCATCAATTGGAACATTCGCAGTTCTAAAGTCATCACGTCTACACGATGCCACGGTAAAGCTTAAGTCTCTTTCCCAATCGGCGGATGCAGAGGATGTCTTACGCTTGAATGCAACAAATAGTAAAGCTAGTGATGAAATGGTTTTTGCTTTCCGAAGCATTGGTTCATCAACTCTTTCTTATACCGATTCAGAGAAAAAGCTCTCTGCCGATGCTGTTATTGCTAATTTTTATAGTCTTAAATCTTCTAGTGCTGTGGCAATAAACTGTATGCCAACACTTGATCAAGAGGTTGCAATTCCGCTAGGATACTCCGTGGGTGCAAGCGGAGCTGGAGATGTGACAATTTCGGCAGCTAATATTCGTGGTTTCTTGCCTAATGTTGAGGTTTGGTTGGAGGATGTTGCAACATCGCAATCTTACAACTTACGACAGTTTAATGATGTATCTGTCAATCTCGAAGCAGGGTTCAACAACAACCGTTTTGTACTTCATTTGATGCCAGTTATTAGTAGTGTTATATTGCCTACCGAAATTCCACCATTAGTTGATGTTAATGCAAATAATATAAGCATAAAATCGGTTGACGGTAAAGCCAGAGTTGAGATACTAACAGAACAGTCGGTTAATTCCACAATTGAAGTGTTCAATCAAAGTGGACAATTGATAACAATAGTAAAAAGTAAGAGTGTTATAACAGAGGTTGCTTTACCTTCGACCTACACTCAAGTCTATGTGGTACGAGTAACAAATGACAATCAAATCAAAACGGCAAAAGTTATGTCAAAATAAATATTAAGTAATGTTTTTATAGAATAGGCTATCTTGTACAAGATGGCTTATTCTATTTTATAGGCATATTCTTGGCATTATAACCATGTCGAATACCAAAATGCATATCCTTGCGGGTATTATGCAGTATTCTGTTGTCGTGTTTTTATTAACTTCTCTTCTCAATGAAATACGCAAGATCCTAAAACAATAACAATCATAACTTTTGCCAATATTTATTATTAATTATTTGATACTCTCATTTATCTTCTGTTTCTTTGCACTCCGAAATAGGTTGGAATTTCACTAACCTTAAATGTAATTATTCTTAATATTTTTTTTATGATTATCATTCCTATTAAAGAAGGTGAAAACATCGAGAAAGCGTTGAAAAAATTCAAACGCAAATTCGAGAAAACTGGTGTAATGAAAGAACTTCGTAGTCGTCAAGCATTTACGAAACCATCTATCGTTAAAAGAGAGCAAGTAAAGAAAGCTATCTACATCCAACAAATGCATAAAGAGGAAGAATAGTTCCTGTTTATGGTTATTTCTTCAGCTTTTTTACTATATTTCGTATTGTAATCTACTGTTGAAATATCCGTGTTGATGCCACACCAAGAGTCTTTTTTTAATTACCTAGAGTTTGAAAAAAGGTGTTCAAAGCATACTATTACGGCCTATAAGGCTGATGTAAATCAATTTTTCGAGTTCCTTCAAGAGTATTATGGTTCTGTTCTAATAGAATCCATCACCCATAAGGAAGTTAGAAAATGGATTGGTTTTCTTGACGATCAAAATATAATTGCTCGTTCTATAAATAGAAAACTTGCTTCAATAAACGCATTCTTCAAATTTCTGAATAGAGAGGAGGTTATTCATTTTAATCCTTTAGACAAGGTTATTTCACTTAAAACACCTTCGAGGCTTCCTACTTTTGTAAAAGAGGTCGAAATGGAATTACTTCTCGATGAAGTGAGTTTTGGTGATGACTTTGAAGGCATAAGAGACAAATTACTTATTGAACTTTTGTACGGTACAGGCATGCGCCTCTCCGAAATAATGAATATTAAAAATCGCGATCTCGATTTGTCGCGTGGTGTTGTAAAAGTTTTAGGCAAACGTAATAAAGAGCGACTTATTCCTCTTCATCTTCCGTTAAGAAAAGCAATTATTCACTATATTTCTATTCGTGATGCTTTTTTTGTTGACACTATTCATCCCCATCTCTTCTTAACCGAAAAGGGCGATCAAATATATGAAAAACTCATATATCGTGTTGTTAATAAATACCTAGGCATGGTTACAACGCTCAGTAAGAAAAGTCCGCATATTTTGAGACACACCTTCGCAACGATTCTGTTGAACAAAGGTGCTGAATTAAATGCTATAAAGGAGTTGCTTGGGCACTCAAATCTCAGCGCAACAGAAATATATACCCACAATAATTTTGAATCAATCAATGCAGTTTACAATCAAGCCCATCCAAGGGCGTAACCATAAATAGGGAGGAATTCGTATGAATACAACAATTCAATCAGTGCATTTCGTTGCATCCGAACAACTTGAACAATTCGTTAACCTTAAAGTTAGTAAATTGGTTCAGTTTCATGATGGAATTCTAGGTGCTGAAACTATTCTTAAACTTGAAAAGGCTGAGGCAATAGACAATAAAGTCGCTGAGATTTCTGTTAAGATTCCGGGAGAAACTCTTTTTGCAAAGAAGCATGCTAATACTTTCGAAGAGGCTACTGATTTAGCTTGCGAGGCTTTACGCAAACAGCTTGCAAAGGTTAAGGAAAAAGGAAATAACAAATAGAATAAAAAAATAGCTGTTTTGTTTGTTAAAAAGAAAATAGTTAGTACATTTGCACACCGAATTTTGAATTTTACGGAGGCTAAAATGATCTCGTTTTAGTTTTTGTGCGTTGAATTTTTCATAGTGTATCTTTGAACTATGCGATGTTCGGTTTATAATAAAAAGAGAAATAAATTATTAATATCTAATTGTCAAAATTTTTGGAATTATGGCTAAGGAAACATTTAAAAGGGATAAGCCACACGTTAACATTGGTACTATCGGTCATGTTGACCACGGTAAGACTACATTAACGGCTGCTATCACAACTGTTTTAGCAAAAAAAGGCTTCTGTGAAGTGAAATCATTTGATTCAATTGATAACGCTCCTGAAGAAAAAGAAAGAGGTATCACTATCAACACTGCACACGTTGAGTACGCTACTGAAAACCGTCACTATGCTCACGTTGACTGTCCAGGTCACGCGGATTACGTGAAAAACATGGTTAC
This sequence comes from Breznakibacter sp., assembly GCA_043775765.1. Taxonomy (GTDB): domain Bacteria; phylum Bacteroidota; class Bacteroidia; order Bacteroidales; family Marinilabiliaceae; genus JAGPHP01. Next base: position 7,107 of record JAYVSA010000354.1, read on the forward strand.
TGGTGCTGCGCAAATGGACGGTGCAATTCTTGTTTGTGCGGGTACTGATGGTCCTATGCCACAAACTCGTGAGCACATTCTTCTTGCTCGTCAAGTAAATGTTCCTAAAATCGTTGTATTCCTTAACAAAGTGGATATGGTAGGCGATGATGAGGAGATGCTTGAGCTAGTTGAGATGGAACTTCGTGATCTTCTAAGTTTCTACCAATTTGATGGTGAAAATACACCTATTATCCGCGGTTCTGCTCTAGGTGCACTTAACGGTGTTCCTGAATGGGAAGATAAAGTTCTTGAACTTATGGCTGCTGTTGATAGCTGGATTCCACTTCCTCCACGTGATGTTGAGAAAGCTTTCTTGATGCCTGTTGAAGATGTGTTCTCTATCACTGGTCGTGGTACTGTTGCAACTGGTCGTATCGAAACTGGTATTATCAAAACAGGTGAGACTATGGAATTAGTTGGTCTTAGCGAAGATAAACAAACTACTGTTTGTACTGGTGTTGAGATGTTCCGTAAGATTCTTGATGAAGGTAGAGCAGGTGATAACGTTGGTCTTTTGATGCGCGGTATTGCTAAAGAATCTATCAAAAGAGGTATGGTTCTTTGTAAGCCAGGTTCAATTAAACCTCATACAAAATTCCAAGCTGAGATTTACGTATTGAAGAAAGATGAAGGTGGTCGTCATACTCCTTTCCACAATAAATATCGTCCTCAGTTCTACTTGAGAACTCTTGATATTACAGGTGAAATCACTCTTCCAGAAGGAACAGAGATGGTTATGCCAGGTGATAACATTACTATCACTGTAGAATTAATCTATCCAGTGGCTCTTAATGAGAACTTACGTTTCGCTATCCGTGAAGGTGGTAGAACAGTTGGTGCTGGTCAGATTACTAAAATTCTTGAATAGTATTTATTCAATATAACTCTATAGAGGGGAGATAATTTCTTCCCTCTATATTTTACGGAAGTAGTTCAGCGGTAGAGCACTGGTCTCCAAAACCAGCTGTCGGGAGTTCGAATCTCTCCTTCCGTGCTTAACCGAATTATTTAATCGGTAATTAATTTTAAAATATGATAGCGAAAATTCAAAATTATTTTAAAGAAGTTTATACTGAATTGGTAGTTAAAACCAGTTGGCCAACGTGGAGTGAATTACAAAGTAGTGCGGTTATTGTTATGGTAGCTTCTCTTATTATTGCTTTGTTGATTTTCGGTATGGATTACTCGTTTGACCATATTCTAAAATTTGTTTATAAATCGCTTTACTAATCTAGGAGAATTACATTTAAAATGGAAAATACAATTCCTAGCACATGGTATATTCTTAAGACTATTGGCGGTAAAGAGAAAAAAGTTAAAGAGTATATTGAAAGTGAAAGCCAGTTGCTTGAACTTACCAATAAGCTTGGGCAACTTCTTATTCCTGTAGAAAAGATTGTAACACAAAAAGGTGGAAAACGTAAAGAAAAGGATAAAATTCTTTACAATGGTTATCTTTTTGTCGAAATTCTTAGTACAGAGAAGAAGGAAGTTACGGAACTTTTTCATACGTTAAAAAGTACTCCAAACGCTATCGGTTTCATTACTACGCCTACTGGTAACCCAGAACCTGTTAATCCACTTGAAATGCGTCGTATTTTAGGCATGGTTGATGAGTTAACGCAACGTGGTGCTATTAGTGGTGAAGAATTTATTGTTGGCGATAATGTTAAGGTAACAGATGGTCCTTTTAATGATATGACGGCTGTTGTTGAAGAGGTTAATCCAGACAAACACAAATTAAAAGTATCTGTTAAAATATTTGGTCGTAAGACCCCTTTAGAGCTGAGTTTCTCACAAGTAGTTAAAATGTAATTAAGTTTTTGTTGTATCGCTTCCACGGTATTTTTACCACACAAAAAACAATTTCATTACTGCTTTTATTTATTTATAATTAATAAGAATTGCTAAATGGCTAAAGAAGTAGAAACCTTTATCAAATTACAGATAAAAGGTGGTGCTGCAAACCCATCACCTCCAATTGGCCCGGCTTTAGGATCTAAAGGCGTGAACATAATGGAGTTTTGCAAGCAGTTCAATGCAAGAACACAGGATAAGGCTGGAAAAGTCCTTCCTGTAGTTATTACAGTTTTTAAAGACAAATCTTTTGAATTTGTAATTAAAAATCCACCTGCTGCGATTCAGTTGATGGATGTTTGCAAACTTAAAGGAGGTTCAGCAGAACCTAACCGTAAGAAGGTTGGTAATGTAACTTGGAATCAAGTACAAGTTATTGCTGAAGACAAAATTGCTGATATGAACTGTTTTACTGTAGAGTCTGCAATGAAGATGATTGCTGGTACAGCTAGAAGTATGGGTATTACTGTTGAAGGTGAATTTCCTGGTAAAAATTAATTAAACCATTTTGGAACAATGACAAAACTTACAAAAAAAATGAAGTCGGCGTTGGCAAAGGTTGATTCAAGTAAATTATATTCACTTGACGAAGCGGCCAAATTGGTAAAAGAAATTACTACCACTAAATTTGACGCTTCGGTTGATATCGATGTACGACTTGGAGTAGATCCTAGAAAAGCCAATCAAATGGTGCGTGGTGTTGTTACCTTACCTAACGGTACAGGTAAAGATACTCGAGTTCTGGTTCTTTGTACTCCTGATAAGAATGAAGAAGCTAAAGCAGCTGGTGCTGATCATGTAGGATTAGATGATTATATTGAGAAAATCAAAGGTGGTTGGACTGATATAGATGTTATCATCACGATGCCGAGTGTTATGGCTAAAGTTGGTGCTTTAGGACGTGTGTTAGGTCCTCGTGGTTTAATGCCAAACCCTAAGAGCGGTACTGTTACAATGGATATTGCTAGTGCTGTTCGTGAAGTAAAAGCTGGAAAGATTGATTTTAAAGTTGATCGTTACGGTATAGTTCACTCAACCGTGGGTAAGGTGTCTTTCGAGTCCGACAGTATCGTTGGTAACGTAAAAGAGTTTGTTGGAATTATCCAAAAACTAAAACCTTCTGCAGCAAAAGGTACTTATATTAAAAGTATTTATCTTTCAAGCACTATGAGTCCTGGTATAAAAGTTGAACCTAAGTCTATCGAAGGTTAATGTTTAATCATTTATAAAAGGAAATCATGAAAAAGGAAGATAAAAGTACACTTATAAGTGAATTAGCCGCAACAATCCAAGAGTATAGCCATTTTTATGTGGCAGATGCACAAGGTTTAAATGCTGGCGATACTAGTAGCCTTCGTAGAAAATGTTTTAAGAGTGATATCAAATTAGTTGTTGTTAAAAACACCTTATTTCAAAAAGCTTTAGAACAAGTTGGCAACGACTATACTGAATTATTCAGTACATTAAAAGGTTCATCTGCAGTTTTCTTCTGTAATACAGGAAATGCACCTGCGCGACTTATTAAAGAGGTTAGCAAAGGCGGTAAAAAACCTGTATTGAAAAGTGCTTATGTTCAAGAGTCTATTTTTGTTGGTGCAAACCAATTAGAGGCTCTTTGTAACATTAAGTCTAAAGAAGAGGTTATTGGAGATGTAATCGCTCTATTACAATCACCTGCTAAAAATGTTATTTCAGCTCTTCAATCAGGAGCTAATACCATTCATGGTGTATTGCAAACATTATCTGAGAAGTAATAATTAAGAATAGTAAGAATTTAATATTTAATAAATTAAAGAAATGGCAGATTTGAA
>JAYVSA010000355.1:0-8348 GCA_043775765.1 Breznakibacter sp.
GAAAAAGCTGGCGGCGGTGCTGTATATGGCACTGTTAACGTACAACCAACTGGAGGATGGCAAACTTGGACGACCATCACACAAACCGTAACTTTACCAGCAGGCGAGCAGTCGTTAGCAATAAAAGCTAATGCCGGTGGTTTCAACCTTAATTGGTGGGGTAATGGTAATAGCAATAATGGCGGCACTACAAAAACAATTCAAGCAGAAAGTTATGCTGACATGCTTGGTGTTAAAACAGAAACAACTTCCGATGCTGGAGGTGGTTTAAATGTTGGATATATTGACGCAAACGATTGGATGTCATACACCAATTCGATTGTAAATGTACCAACAACTGGAACATACACTATAGAATACCGAGTAGCGAGTTTAAATGGCGGTGGTCGTTTGCAATTTGAAGAAGCTGGCGGCGGAACTGTATATGGCGCTGTTGATATTGATGCAACTGGCGGCTGGCAAACTTGGAAAACAATTAAACAAACAGTAACGTTATCGGCTGGAAATCATACATTTGGAATTAAAGCAGTTACCGGAGGTTGGAATTTTAATTGGTTTGCAATTACAGCGGGTTTAAAATCAGCCCAAATTGAAACAGAAATTGCACCTAGCACCGTTGTGGAATACACTGTTAGTCCAAATCCATGTACAAATTACGTGCGTTTGCAATTACCAAGTGATACAAAAGTACAGGTTCAAATTATGGACATTACAGGTAAGTCTTTAATAAGTAAAGATTTAGATGCTAATGACAATGAAATAGATGTTAGCGCCTTGAGAAGCGGCATGTATGTAATAAGGATTTTTGATGGAAATAATATTTGCGCCAAAAAATTAATTAAAAAATAGGGTTTAATAAATTGTTTGCTTGAAGCCCCGCAACAACTAAAAATGTTGCGGGGCTTCTATTATACCATTATAATACAGTGTTTTATATATAAAAATCATCCTTATCCCAATTCTTTTTGGTAAGCAAATTGTTTCTATTAATCATCTAAACAAAATATTCAAATAACCCCTTATAATGGGAATTGTACAATATTTATATACATTTTTTATATATATTTACATAACCCATGAACGATTATTGTAATTTTAAGATGCATTGTTTAGTGTTTTTTATTCTAATTGCGTTGTGGCTGTTTTAACTTTGAGTTTCGTTTAATCGCCATAATACCCAGTATAATAATGTTCTGCAATCGATTTATATTTGTTTTACTTGCTATTCTTATTACAAGTTCGCTGAGTTCGTTGGCAAACCAACAAGCGCCTGTTTTAAAAAACGTTCTTGTTTTGCACTCTTATAATAGTGGGTTAAGTTGGACTGATAATATTAATCGAGGTATTTTCGACTCCTTTAAAGAGGAGTACCATCGTACTATTGATTTACGCGTTGAGTACCTCGATGCAAAACATTTTGAAGATCCTAGTTATTACGCAAATTACAGAGATTTTTTGCTTCAAAAATATAAAAATGTAAAGATCGATTTAATTATTAGTGCCGACAACGCTGCATTTGATTTTCTGGTTGTCAATAAAGAATATCTCTTTAATAATTGCCCTGTAGTTTTCTGCGGACTAAATTATTGCGACTCAATACCTAAGGGATATACTGGAGTTATGGAAGATGTAGATATTTCAACCAATATAAATACCATACTCAAACTGCATCCAAACTATCAAAAGCTTTATATTGTTAACGATAAGTCAATTACAGGGCGTAGTATTAGCAAAGAGATGATAAAGGTTTTTCAAAGCTCGTTCCCATCGTTAAAATACGAATTCCTTACCGATTACTCCTTAAGTGAACTTAAATCAAAATTAAATTCACTCGATAAAAGGGCCGTGGTTTTAATGGTTCTATTTAATTTTGATCGAACAGGAATGGCCTTTTCCTACGATATTATTCTCGACGATTTGATACCCTATTGTAACGTTCCGATGTATGGTCTTTGGGATTTCTATTTAGGTAAAGGTATTGTTGGGGGAACAATATCAAATGGGTACGATCATGGCTCTAAAGCAGGGAAAATGGCATTAAAAATCCTAAATGGCCAAGATGTTAATACCATTAAAGTCGTTTCTGGCCCAACAAAAAATTGTTATGATGATAAAGTGCTTGATCGTTTTAATATTGACAAGTCTCTTTTACCCGAAAATTCCGAAATATCAAATCGTCCCTATGAGTTTATAGTAAAGAATAAGCTCATTTTCTCGCTCTTGGGTATTATAATTACATTGCTTTGTGTTCTGGTTGCCGTGTTGCTTTACATCAACCAAAAGGTTAAAAGAAATCTTAACAAAGAAAAAAATTACACCGAAATTATTAAAGCAAAATCAGAAGATTTGAAAGTTGCTCTCGAAAAAGTTGAGAATGCCAACAAGCTCAAAACGTCATTTTTGTGTAATTTATCGCATGAAATTAGAACTCCAATGAATGGAATTCTCGGTTTTACTACCTTAATGGCGTCTGAAAAAGAATTTGATAACCAGCAAGAGTATATTGATATCATAAACATTAATGTCAACAATCTGTTAGTTGTGATAAATGATATTCTCGACATATCGCGTATAGAGAGTAATCAAGTGCATATAACTAAGGATTATATATCAATAAACGAGATGTTGGGACAGGCAGTTAGGGCAATGGAGAAGGAGGCCGCATCTAGAAAGTTAACAATTGTACTTTCAAAATCTCAAAGCATTCAGTCTCCCATTGTATTTACCGACGGCAATAAATTTTCGCAAGTGATAACTAATTTGCTATCAAATGCTATCAAATTTTCCGAAAATGGAACCATTAACATAGGCTATGATGTTGAAGATCACCAATATCTATTCTATTGTCAAGATGAGGGGATTGGTATTTATCCACAAAATATCGATCTTATTTTTGAGCCTTTTCGTAAAATCGAACACACTAACAATGTACTCTATGGGGGTAATGGACTCGGATTGGCAATTTCTAAAGCACATATTGAACTCTTAGGGGGCAAAATATGGGTAGAATCGGCACCCGAATGCGGCTCAATATTCTATTTTACTATTCCTAAAACCTTATAAAACAGAAAATTATGTTACGTAAAATAAAGGTCTCAACCCGACTAAAAGTTTTAATCGTTTTAATGCTTTTAAGTGTATTAGTAGTTACTGCAATTGTGTACTACTCATATAATAAAATGGCTAGTAATAGCGTAGTACGTCTTGAAACAACGCTTCTAGAGGGGCATCAAGACAAGTTGAAAACGCTAACTCATTCAATGGCTCAAACATTAGGGGCGTTAATAGACCAATCTAAAACGGTTGAAGAGAATGATGAGCTTTTGCGTAATGCTATTGATAAAACGCGTTTTGAAGCCGATGAATCTGGCTATTTCTTTATTTATCGATCAACAATTTGCGTTGCGTTGCCTACAAAGAAAGAGCGTGTTGGAAAAGATTTGGTTGACATAGCAGACGCCAACGGAGTAAAATTCGTAAAGGAGTTGTTTAATCAAGCAAAAAATGGGGGTGGTTTTGTTCGATATGTCTTTGATAAACCTAAAGTTGGCCTCATTCCAAAGCTAAGTTATTCCGAGATGATTCCAGGAACGGATCTGTGGATTGGAACTGGTGTTTATATTGATAATGTTGATACTCAAAAGCAAGCTGTATTATCGCAGATGAAGAGTTACATTTCACGCTCTCTTTGGGTAATCTATATATTCGTATTCCTAACCTTTGGAGTTGTAATGATTCCTCTAAACGTTTTCATTCGAAAAAGTATTGTCGATCCGCTTAACGATGCCATGATGTTAGCGGAGGAGGTAGCTAAAGGAAATCTTAACGTTACAATTGTTGATGATAATAGTGATGAGATAAGTCGGTTATCCAAATCACTACATCTTATGATTACAAATCTAAAAAGAGTTATAGGCGATGTTATTGTACGTGCCGATAGCGTCGCAATTACAAGTGCCGAAGTAAGCCGTGCATCACAAGCACTTTCTTCAGGTGCCATGAATCAAGCATCTTCCGTTGAGGAGGCCTCATCAAGCATGGAGGAGATGGCTGCTAATGTTCAGCAAAATATGGAAAATGCCGAGGTCACAAATAAATATTCAATACAATCTGCTTCGGGAGTCGAAAAAGTTAGGGCGGCTGCACGAAAAAGTAATAAATCGATTAGACTTATTGCCGAAAAAATTGGAGTAATTAATGAAATAGCCGTACAAACAAATGTTCTTGCTCTAAATGCCTCGGTTGAAGCTGCACGCGCAGGGGCCGAAGGTAGAGGTTTTGCAGTAGTTGCCGCAGAGGTGCGACGATTGGCCGAGATTAGTAAGCATGCGTCGGCCGAAATTGCCGAATTGTCGACACAAAGTGTGCTGGATACCGAAACTGCTGTAACAATTATTGATCAATTTGCGCCAAATATAGTTGAAACATCTGCTCTAATACAAGAGATTACAAGCTCAAGTATTGAACAAAATAGTGGAGTAGATCAAATAAATATGGCAATTCAGGTTATCAATAGTTCCACCCAAGAGAACGCTTCTACAGCCGAAGAGCTTGCCGCAAGTGCCGATCAACTTAACACGAATGCATTGGAACTCAAAGATTCTATAAAATTCTTTAAACTAAAATAAGTTATCTAAACAAATTAAAGGTGCAACCATCACATTAAATGATAGTTGCACCTTTTAATTTATTTGTTGATTTCCCATCCAACCTCACACTCCCCAATTTTATTTTTACTTTGGAGGTGCCAGCAAAAGGGGCAATCTCTGTTACTAAACTATTTCTGTCCTAATTTTCCAATTCCTAATTACTTAGCCCTTTTGCCGTCGGGTCATCCGCTTATAGTCCTCGCCCGGCCATTTTCTATTTTACACTATTGCTAGCGTATTTCTAGTTCCTATGTTTCTTCGGCCGTTCTGTGGGCTATCGCTTCTACCCCTCACCCATATACGCCTTGGTTTATAGTCTCTTTTTTATATTCGTAATAAAAACACAATGGTATATACCTCTTTTGTGGTATAAATATACCGTGTTTGTGGTATAATTTGGTGCGTGTTTTTGTGAGATATTTGTAGTGTAGTTTTTACAAGAAAGAGAGGCCGCTATGAGTAAAGTTTTTTTAATTGTGCCAGGCGTGGGTAATTCGGATGAGAACCACTGGCAAAGTTTGTGGGCCAAAAAGGGCAACGAGTTTGAGCGGGTGGAACAGCGGGATTGGGCCTCGCCAGTGTGCGACGATTGGGTGGAATCAATTGAGGCGCATGTGGCCGAATTGGCGGGCAAGGAGGTTGTTTTGGTGGCGCATAGCTTGGGCTGTTTGGCAGTGGCGCACTGGGCCAGCAAGACAAGTCTGCAAGTTCGTGGGGCGCTTTTGGTGGCTCCGCCCGATGTGGCAAGAGTAAAAACTAAGCATTCGGCCAGTGGTTTTGAGGCGCTACCATTAGTGAGGCTTCCGTTTAAAAGTCTGCTGGTGGCTAGTGCCAACGATGAGTATGCCAACATTTCTAAGGCGTGGAGTTATGCGCAGTTTTGGGGCAGCGAGTTTGTAAATGTGGGCAACAAGGGGCATATCAATTCTAACTCTAATTTAGGTGATTGGGTCGAGGGGCAAAAGTTGTTATTGAATTTTTAGGTTCGTATTTACCGAGCATTCAATGATGCTTCAAGGATGAGGCGGGTTACAATATTGGTCGCTTTTTTTATTCTTGCGAGTGCTCATTGGTTAAACATTATGGTTAAATTCGTGCCCACAATAAACGTTACGCAAAGAGTTGTTGAAGTTAAATAATAATTAAAATATTAAGTGAATATGCCAAAAACCATCGTCTACATTGCCGATAATCAATACCTCGCTTTCGTGAGTTTGAGTTCACTCTTACGCACGTTTTATGGCGTCGACGTGGTGGTGGAGCAGGCAATAAGTCGTGAGATTTTGGAGTTTAAAATAGCCAAAGCCTCTCCAACTCTGGTTGTGGTGGATTATGCTAATTTTGATTTGGGTGGAGTTTCAGACATCTCCGCCATTCAAAAGCTGGTACCTAGGGCTACCATTTTAGTGGTTTCGGACGAGAGAGAGGTTAAGCAAATTAAGGCGGTTGTTAAAACGGGCATTGCCCACTATGTTTTAAAATCGGGGGGTGAAGATGATTTTGAGAATGTGTTTAAAGCAATTGAGCACGGACGCAAATACATTAGTGGCGAGGTTTACGATATTTTGCTCCAAAAGGAAAAGCGCTCATATAAGAGTTTCGAGAATCAAAACCTAAGCAACGGTGAGATAGAGATTGTGCGCTACATTGCTAACGGCAAAACGACCAAAGAGATTGCCGAGATTAAACATTTGAGCTTTCATACCATCAATACCCACCGTAAGAATATCTTCCGAAAACTCAACATCACCAACTCGGCCGAATTGGTGCGATTTGCCATCAACACAGGGTTAATTAGCGAAATCGAATACTACATTTAGATATATACTACAAATAGGGCAAAAAAAAAGCATCACAAAGTGATGCTTTAATACTCTTCTTGAGCCAATGATGGGAATTGAACCCATGACCTCTTCCTTACCAAGGAAACGCTCTACCCCTGAGCTACATCGGCTTTTTGATGAGCGAAAAACGGGACTCGAACCCGCGACCCCGACCTTGGCAAGGTCGTGCTCTACCAACTGAGCTACTTTCGCAATGGGCAAACACCTTTGTGAATGCGGATGCAAAAATAGAGTTTTTTTTAATTGATAAAAGGGTTTTTGAAAAAAAATGCAAAAATTATTTTTTTAACCCCTAAAAGCCCTCTGTTGTCTGATATTTTATTCGAATTTACTATCTTGCACGTAAAAACCGTTAATTTATGTCATTTAAGATAGTTGAAGTTTCTACACGAAAAGAAATTGGTGATTTTGTTGATTTGCCCTTTACGTTATATAAGCATAATCCATACTGGGTTCCACCGTTGAAATCGGATGAGCGTAAAGCTTTACTAGCCTCTACAAATCCGGCATTTGAATTTTCGAAGGCTAAATTTTGGTTGGTGTACTCCGAAGAGGCGTGCGTTGGAAGAATTGGTGCTATTGTAAATTCGTTGGCGAATGAGAAAATGGGCGAACAACTAGGTCGTATAACTCGAGTTGAATTTATTGATAATAAGGAGGTTGTAGATAAACTTTTTAGTGTGGCCGAAAATTGGCTCAAAAGTGAAGGGATGACAGGTGTGCATGGGCCACTTGGTTTTTCAAATCTAGATCATCAAGGATTATTGATAGAAGGGCAGAATTACCTGCCTTCCGTGGCTTCAGACTATCATTTGGCCTATTATGCCACTCATTTTGAGCGCTTGGGATATGTGAAAGAGAAAGATTGGCTCGAGTTTCGAGTTACGTTTCCCGATGCCATGCCAGAGAAGTCGTTTGTTGTGGCCGATATGTTGAAGAAACGATATGGTTTGCGCTCGGTTAATTTTACGAATAAATCGGAGATTGAGCCTTACAAACAACCTATATTTGATTTGTTTAACGATGCATTTGTTAATCTTTTCAGCACCTTTGCTCTGCCTCAGAAGATGATTGATTATTATATTGCCAAGTATTTTCCAATGCTGAATCCCCGTTATGTAAAGGTTATTTTAGATAAGGAAGATAAAATAGTAGGCTTTTTGGTGGCATTGCCTTCGCTCTCTAAGGCAATGCAAAAGGCCAAAGGTAAGTTGTGGCCAATGGGTTGGTGGTACATTATGAATGCGCTAAAAAAGCCTGTTGAAATGGATTTGATGCTCACTGGTGTTCGCCCTGAATTCCAAAAAATGGGTGTTATTTCTCTATTGATGAATGATTTGTGGCAAACTGCTAATGCTGACGGAATCAAGGTTGTAGAGTCTACAGGTATGTTGGAAGACAATAATGTAGCAATTCAAATGTGGAAATCATTCGATCATATTCAACATAAACGCAAGAGATGTTATATTAAACAGCTTTAGTTGCTTCGCTTTTTGCTTTAATTTTGTTGTGGAATACTAAGGCTTCATTGATAGGTCATAAAACAGACCCATTAATGAAGTTTTTTAATAATTTGATAGTGTGATATGAGAATAGTTTTAGTTGTTATTCTATTTTTTAATTGTCTCGTATGGCGCGTAAATGCTCAAATAGACAAAGTATTTACGGCTGGTCCTACGGTGCATCTTAATTTTGGAGAGTCGAAGTTTAATATCTCTTATGGTTTTGAAGTTGCGTATTGGGATTATAATCATTTTCCTTATAGTTTGGATGCAGGAATTGAAATAGGTGGACGTAAGTTTCGAATCTATTCAGAAGAGCAAACAGGTGTTGGGTTTATAGGTGTTTCTGCTGG
>JAYVSA010000356.1:0-3544 GCA_043775765.1 Breznakibacter sp.
ATAAAATCACATTCGTTGTGCGCTCTCGCTCCGACAATCCTTTAAAAAGTCGAAATGCCACCCCACCCCAGTAATCCTGCGTATCAAATTTCTTGTCAAACGGCACAAAAGTTGAGTTAGAAAACATCAACGAATCATGCAAATAGGTCAATTCATAACTTGCACCACCAGCCCATCGAGCAAGGGGCGAATAAAAAGGTCTATCCACCGCCACGCCCCTATTCCAATTATCATCCACATCCGATTTATAGTTCAGCGTAGTGGTAATATAGCTATTTCGAATATTCGGCACCGTGTACAAGCCACTAAAACCCTCTTTATTACCACTCAGCGTTCGCGTATAACCAAACTGTATTTCGTGCCCCGCACCCATAAAATTCTTGTCGGTAAGGAGCCCTTTCACCACAGACGACGTAACCGTTAACCGTGGCACAACGCTCCACAAATCGAGTTCTCGTATAAACACATCCACCGAATCGCCCGCCTCAGAACACTCCATCACTTCCAACGACACATCGTGCACATAGTTCTGGCTCCGTATCAAACGCTCCGATTCCTTAGCCAAAAGCGCATCAAAAGGCTCATTTTTATGCAGTAGCATCAAATTCAAAATCGTCATACGCAGGGTTGTTACATGCACCCCATTGCCCACCTTATAAAAAAGATTCTGATCCTTAAAAACCGAATCTGCACTCGATGCACCAAACGGATCCAACGTAGAAACATAAATCTTCCTAATTATCTGACCATTAAACCCCGTCAAATCGGCCACCTTACTGTTCGCTGGCGCTTTGGGCTTATTCCCCTGTATGCCAGCCGATTTCATAATCATCGCATACACCAACTTCGTCGACGGGCTCTTGTCCGACAACGCTTCCAGTTTCCTAAAAACCTTCATCGAATCGGCCATTTCGGGCACCTTCTTAGCCAGAACCACCTCTCCAAAGAGAGCCAGAAAAAGCAATACCAGCACCAAAACCTTCATCTTTATCATCCTTTAAACCGCCAAAATTAGTCCATTCAACGATGCAAAAATAGCGAATATTTTTTTAATCTATTTTTGGAGGTGCCACCAGGGTCAATCTACTCTATTACCCGTTTCTGGCCATAAGCTCAACGTCTTAAGTCTCTTCGCCCCTGCTGTCGGGCCTTACGCTCATAGTCCTCGTTCGTTCCTCACTGCGGGCTAACCGCTTCAGTCCCTCACCCAGTCCTACCCTATCATTACGTTCATTCCCAAAACAGACAATGAAACTCTCTTTCCATCCTCTCCTAAAAACCCTTTTACTACCCGTGTTCAATGCTTTAACCCAGATTACGCAATAGACTTCGTGATGAGAGGGTAGATTACAATAAAATAAGGTGCTCACGGATATTTTTTGGACGAAGTAATAGTGAACTACTACGAGGTCAAAAAATAGAGTAAGTGCCTTATATTGAAGGAAGATAACCTCGTAATAGATTTCTAATGCGGAAACTGGGTTTAATACCTCTTCTATGCACATTTACACCATAATACAAATTTTAACAAGGCTACTAAATTACTTTTATGTACCTTTGCACCCAATTTATTAGAAGAATCAAAATGGCAAGTACAAACTTTGTAGACTACGTTAAAATATTTTGTCGCTCCGGTGCGGGCGGACCGGGGTCTAAACACATGCGTCGCGAGAAATTCGTGGCTTATGGCGGACCCGATGGTGGTGATGGCGGACGTGGTGGGCATGTTATAATTCGTGGGAACAAACAGTATTGGACGCTTCTTCACCTTAAATTCGCACGACACGTCTTTGCTGGCGATGGCGAATCGGGTGGTAAGCAAACCGCTTTTGGTGCAGATGGCGACGACAAAATCATTGATGTCCCGCTTGGTACCATTGCTAAAGACGACGAAACAGGTGAAATAATTTGCGAAATTACCGAAGAAGGACAAACATTCATCCTTACCAAAGGTGGACGTGGTGGCCTAGGCAACGCTTTCTTTAAAACCGCAACGCATCAAACACCTCGCTTTGCACAACCTGGCGAACCACGTATTGAACGCGCGGTAGTTCTCGAACTTAAAGTATTAGCCGATGTGGGTCTTGTGGGTTTCCCTAATGCTGGAAAATCAACGCTTCTATCTGTTGTTTCGGCCGCAAAACCTGAAATTGCCGATTATCCGTTTACAACACTCGTTCCTAACTTAGGAATTGTAAAATATCATGGCTTCCGCACCTTTGCAATGGCCGATATTCCAGGTATTATTGAAGGCGCTAGCGAAGGTAAAGGATTGGGATTAAGGTTTCTACGCCATATTGAGCGTAACTCAATCTTGCTCTTCATGATTCCTTCCGACAGCAAAGACATTGTAGATGAATACCGCATTCTGCTCAATGAGCTCAAAACTTACAACCCCGAACTGCTCGATAAAAAACGTCTCCTAGCTATCTCAAAATCAGATATGATTGATGAAGAGTTAGAAGCTGAAATAAGACGAGATTTACCCGATATTCCATTTCTTTTCATCTCCGCTGTTGCTAATAAAAACATCGACAAGCTTAAAGATATGATCTGGAAAGCTCTTGAAGAGGCTAACACAGAAGAAATTACATATTAATATTTTAAAATTCTTGGTTTCGAAAGAGACTGAGAATTTTTATTATTACTCAAAATTCTATGGTTTTTAAAAGACAATTGCTTTTAATTGCTTTACCTATTTGGGCTATTGTGGCTTGCTCTCAATCGCATTCACAAAAAGCCAAAAAGGAGCAACACGCAACGCATTCCACGGTAACTTCCAGTGATACCGAAAATTCGTCAACATCCCTCGGTACAATATCCGATTTCAGCTATCTCCCAACCACCAAACGTGGTAAAATATATAAAAAAACCAATTATGCACACTCCTACTCCTCAACCGATTTCCAGAGCGAATGGGTAGCCTATTATCTTACAAAAGCCGAAACAGAAGGCGGTGAAGAGAGAAGCAACAATTTCCAAACAGATCCTACCATTCCCAATTCACCCGATAAACTCGATTATAACCAAACGGGCTACGACAGAGGCCATCAGGCTCCAGCTGCCGACATGAAGTTCTCTTCGCAAGCCATGGAGGAGTGTTTTTACATGACCAACATGTCGCCACAAGAGCCTTCGTTTAACCGTGGTATCTGGAAAGACTTAGAAGAAGATGTTCGGGCCTGGGCACAAGCCAAAGGCGCTCTCTACGTGGTTACTGGTGCTCTTTTTGAGCAAGATAAGCGCATGAGAAAGACTAAAATAACCGTTCCATCTCATTTCTACAAAATCTTATTCAACGCCAATGGGGCGCATCCTACAATGATTGCTTTTCTTCTGCCAAATGCCGAAGGAAGCAGACCAATGAGCAAATACGCCATTAGTGTAGATGATCTTGAAACGCGCTCGGGAATAGATTTCTTCGCTCAACTGCCCGATAACATAGAAGAGTCGCTCGAAAAAAACGTCGATTTATCGAATTGGGAAAGAGGTAGTACCGATGGTTCATCTCATAATTCTTTCCAGATACCACGGTTAAACGAAG
>JAYVSA010000357.1:0-3418 GCA_043775765.1 Breznakibacter sp.
ATTCCTATCAAAGCCAAGTTTTTGGTTATTATCTACATCGTTATAGAACTCTTCATGGGAATGGTTAATTTTCAGTTCGATAATGTGGCACACTGGGCACACCTCGGTGGTATGTTGTTTGGTTTTGTTTTGTTGATGTATTGGCGCAAGAATAATAAATTTTAAGGATATGAATGAGATTTGGACAGAGCTCAAGGATTCCTACAAAGAGGGGTCGTATGTAACTCGAATTATCTATCTTTTAGTGGTGGTTTTTTTTCTTACCCGATTGAGTCATATACTCCCACAACTTGGAATTCAAACAACCCTTGAGGTTTGGCTTGCATTGCCTTCGGATATTTACAAACTCTTATTTCGTTTCTGGACGCCATTTACCTACATGTTTTTGCATGCAGAGGTACCTCACTTCTTTTTTAATGTTCTGGGTCTTTATTGGTTTGGCCGTTTCTTCGTGTCATTTTTCTCTGAACGACAATTTTTATCCGTCTACCTGTTGGGTGGATTGATGGGTGCCCTCTTTTTTATATTGGGTTTCAACTACATTCCGCTCTATTATAAACATTATGCAAATGTTCCGTTGCTAGGAGCATCAGCCTCTATAATGGCTCTTTTGTTTGCCGTTACGGTATTTACACCGAAGACGAAAACCTATATGTTATTTTTTGGTGAGGTAAAAATTATGTACATCGCCATAATTTATGTTTTGTTAGATTTATCGGCTTTGGCGGCGCAAGAAGGTAACGAAGGTGGACATTTGGCCCACTTGGGAGGAGCTTTTGTTGGTGTTTGGTTTGGCTATCAGATGAAACAGGGCAATGATGTAACCGAATGGTTTTCTAAGATATTGGATGGTGTTTTCGCCGCATTGAAGAAAAAGCCCAAAATTTCACGTGTTAAATCAACGGGCGGTAGACCGCTCACCGACATGGAGTGGAACGCCAGAAATGTAGCTCAGAAAGCAGAGGTAGATCGCATACTCGATAAAGTGCGCTCGAGCGGTTATGAGAGTCTGACACAGGATGAGAAGACCAAGCTCTTTGAGGCGAGCAAGAAATTTTAAAAATCTCAATTTGACAATTCGTGGTTTATTAAAGATAGGTGCAACCGTTGTAACTTTTGGCTTGGGGGCTTTGCTCTTGGCTTCGGGTGTACTTGTTTATATACCGCCGTCTATTTTAGGATATTTTGCCTACGTTGGATTTATCTTTCCAGTGTTATTTGTTCTTAACTTTTTGTCATTTCTCTATTGGGCTATTCAATGGCGGACGAGAATGCTTCTACCCTTAACGGTTCTTGTTTTTATGTTGCCTTTGTGGAATAAGACGTTTCAGATGGGATGGCAATTGACACCATCTAGATTGGGTCATGCACAAGAGCTCACCATACTCTCTTACAATGTGCGGATGTTTGATGTGTTTGATTGGTCTAAAATTCCTGGAAACTCGAAGCGAATTTTTGAATTTATAAAGCAAAAGGATGCTGATGTGATTTGTATTCAGGAGTTTTATGCTACCAAAAACAGCGGGACCTATAGTGAAGAGACCATTAATGAAAGCTTTAAAAAGTATAAATATCGTCAAATTTATTACGATGCTGGTGAAGGAGTAAGAGAGTTTGGAATGGCTGTTTATTCAAAATATCCCATTGTATCGAAGGAGTTTCTGCGGTTTCCTAACACCTCAAACTCATCCGTTGTAGTTGACATAATGGTGAAAGGGAAAAGAGTTAGGATTTTCAATAATCATTTAGAGTCGATAAGGCTAACTCAAGAGAATATTAACTTTTTGGATAGCATTAATTATCAGTCGAAAAAGAGTGCCAAGCGTGGCGTAAAGGAGATTACAACGAAACTAACAGGTGCTTTTGCGTGTCGGTCTAATCAGGCAGATCGTATTGCATCGTTATCGGAACATTCGCCTTATCCGGTTTTTATGTGCGGTGATTTTAACGATACGCCCGTTTCATATGTTTACCACACCATGAAAGGCCATTTACAAGATTCGTTTGTGGAGAATGGATCGGGCTTTGGCGGGACTTACCATGGTTTGCCAGTACCTTTTCGGATTGATTTTTTGTTTCATAGTTCTAGTATTATCAATTTAAAATATCAGGAATTTAAAGTTCCTTATTCCGATCATTATCCTATTTATGGCAAGTTTCTATTGTAATAGAAGTTTGCGGTTGTGTTGGATTTAGGCGGGATAGAGATTTTGAATATTGGTGTATGACTTGGTGCGGAGCGTGAGGGGCAAAGCGTGAAACCCCGCAAGCGAGGAACGAGCGCGGAGTTGAAGCGGCGACCCGACGGTCTGGTGGCAAATGAAAGATAAATTGGAAATAGATAGAAAGACGTAAAAAACACTGAGACGCCACCTGCCGGCACGCCCAAAGAATTTTTAAAAGAAAAATCCCATAAAACTGAAGATTCAGCGTTATGGGATTTTTTGTGCTATGTGATTGATGTAGAGTGAACTACAACATTTTTAGTACTTGTTGATAAACATTTTCGGCCGTAAAACCAAACTCTTTATCGAGAACGGTGTAAGGCGCCGAGAAGCCAAAATGGTCGAGACCCCAAACGGTGCCGTGCGCGCCAACTAAAAGTGCGAGGTTTGCTGGAAGGCCAGCGGTGAGGCCAAAAACTTTAGCGTTTGAAGGGATGACTTCTTCTTGGTAAGCCTTTGGTTGTAAGCGAAATAGACCTTCAGAAGGTGCCGAAACGATTTGAATTTTTAACCCTTTTTGCGCTTCGAGCAGTGCTGCACCTTCGAAAAGAGTTGCCACTTCAGAGCCATTAGCTACTAAAACTACATCGGGTTTGCCCGCGCAAGATTTTACAATATAAGCTCCTTTTTTAGCACGAGCAGCATTTTCGTATGTGCTGCCTTCTAAATTTGGTGTGTTCTGACGTGAAAGAATTAAACCCGTTGGGCTATTGGTGTTTTTTAGCGCCATTTCGTAAGCCACGGTGGTTTCGTTCACATCGGCCGGACGAAGAACCAACATGGCGTTGTTGCCAGAGTGATTTTTTAGTTTTTCGAGTAGACGAACTTGTGCCTCTTGTTCGATAGGCTGGTGGGTTGGGCCATCTTCACCTACGCGGAAGGCATCATGCGTCCAAACATAAATTACTTGAAGCTCCATAAGCGCTGCCATGCGGAAGGCTGGTTTCATGTAATCGGAGAAGACGAAGAAAGTGCCACACACGGGAATGATGCCGCCGTGGAGTGCCATACCGTTGGCAATAGCCGCCATGGTAAGTTCGGCAACGCCAGCCTGAAGAAAGGCACCAGAGAAATTGCCCTTGGTAAAAGCGGTTGTCTTTTTCAGGAATCCATCTGTTTTATCGGAGTTGGCAAGGTCGGCGCTCATAACCACCATGTTTTCAATTTGCGAAGCGCACTCAGCCAAAATGGTT
>JAYVSA010000358.1:0-4516 GCA_043775765.1 Breznakibacter sp.
AGACCTAAATCCACTTTTTAACCGTCAGCAACCCGAGAGCTTTTTGTACTTGAATAGTACCGATATGATGCGCGATTTCTGGTTTCATTCGGCTTTTGAGCTGCTAAATGAAGAAGGAATAGAGGTTTATGGCTTAAATGATTTAAAGAAACTCAAATATTCACCGCATCAGGCTACCATTCGCACAAATATTGCTTCTGGAATAGATTGGTTTGAAGTTAATGTTGAAGTGGTTTATGGCGATGTTGTTGTTTCATTGGCTGAAGTGAAAAAAGCAATCCTCAAAAAAGATAAATTCATTAAACTTTCTGATGGCACCATTGGTGTACTTCCCGAAGAGTGGATTGGTCGTTTTGAGAAGTTTTTTAAGGTAGGTGAAACAAGCGATGAAAAGATTCTCATATCTAAAAGGATGTTTTCGGCTGCCGAAATGTTGTTTGAAGGCATTGATTATGATGCCATTAAAGATGAGTTGTTTGAGAAGCAACAGCGATTAAAATCGTTCAGTGAAATTAAAAAAGCTGATATGCCTGAAGGTATAAATGCCGTGTTGATGGACTACCAGAAAGAGGGTGTTAATTGGCTTAATTTCTTGGATGAGTTTAAATGGGGCGGTATTTTGGCCGATGATATGGGTTTGGGTAAAACGCTTCAGTCTATTGTTTTTCTTAAAATGGTTTCGGAGAACTGTAACCTTCCAAATTTAGTAGTGGTTCCTACATCGCTTATTTATAACTGGGAAAATGAGTTAAATAAATTTTGTCCTTCACTCTCTGCTCTGTTTTTTCATGGACTCGATAGAGGTTCTGATTATGAGGCATTTAAATCGTATAATATCATTGTTACAACCTACGGAATACTTTTAAATGAAGAAGAGAACTTTAGTAATCTTCATTTTAATTATGTTGTTCTCGATGAATCTCAAAATATAAAGAACTTATCTTCAAAGAGATATAAGTCTGTAAATAAGCTAAAATCGAATAATAGGCTGGCCATTACAGGTACTCCTATCGAAAATAGCACCTTTGATTTATACGCTCAAATGAACTTTGTTAATCCAGGATTCTTAGGCACTCCGGCTTATTTTAGAGACTATTTCTCTAATAGTATCGACAAAGAGCGGAATGAAAAGGTGGCTGCCGAGTTGCAAAAAATCATCTCACCATTTATTCTTCGTCGCACAAAAGAGCAAGTAGCACTGGAATTACCACCTAAAACAGAGGAGATTATTTTCTATTCAATGGGCGATGAGCAACGCAAGGTTTATGATGCGTTTAGAAATAAGTTCCGAGATGAGATTCATCAACGAATAGAAAAAGATGGCATTGAAAAGGCTAAAATGCATGTTCTGAAGGGGTTAATTTGTTTAAGACAAATTTGCGATTCGCCAGCTTTATTGAATAAAATGGATGATTATGGCGATGATTCTGTAAAAATTAGAGAATTAATGCAAATCATTACTCAAAAGAGTGGTAAGCATAAGATATTGATATTTAGTCAGTTCGTGACTATGCTTCACCTTATTCGTAAGGAAGTTCAGGAGCTAAAAATTGGTTTTGAATATTTAGATGGTTCTTCATCTCCACGTCAGCGTGAGGTGAGTGTGGCTAACTTCCAAAGTGATGATGAGTGCCGTATATTCTTGGTTAGTTTAAAAGCTGGAGGAACAGGATTGAACTTAACAGCAGCCGATTACGTTTACTTGATTGATCCGTGGTGGAATCCAGCAGTGGAGAGTCAGGCAATTGATAGAACACATCGAATTGGACAGAATAAGCCTGTTTTTGCTTATCGAATGATTTGTAAAGATAGTGTTGAGGAACGAATTGTTATTCATCAGCAAAAGAAGCAAAAAGTTGCCAATGATGTTATTTATACAGGAGCTAGTTTTGTAAAAGATCTTTCTAAATCTGATATTGACGATATATTCAAATAGAAGTTTTAATGATATGAGTTAAAGTATGGATAATGAGGTTGTTATATTGGCTAATGGTGAGTTTCCAACATCGAAATATTTATTAGAAATTCTGGCATCGGCGAGATTTTTAATTTGTTGCGATGGTGCTATTAATTCTCTTATAGCACACACCATAGAGCCCAACCTGATTATTGGTGATTTGGACTCAATAAGTGATACTCTGAAACTTAAATACGCCGATAAAATCATCCAAATACCGAGTCAAGACACAAACGACCTAACAAAAGCTGCTCAATGGGCTCAAGAAAATGGCTTTAAACGGGTTAAAATTTTGGGCGCTACGGGTAAACGAAACGACCATTCTATTGCCAATATCTTCTTGTTAAGACGGTATTTGAAGATGTTTGATAGTGTTCAAATGCTTTGTGATTACGGAATTTGGCAACCTATTGACTCATCTACTACTTTTGATAGTTTTAAAGGGCAGCAGGTTTCTATTTTTGCTGCATTGGAGGCAAAACCGCTCTTCTCAAATAACCTCAAATATTCAATTAATGGGTTGGTATTGAATGAGTTATTTATGGGAACTTTAAATGAAAGTTTAGGTAACTCCTTTAGCTTATTGTTTGAGCAAGGGGAGTATATTGTTTTTCAAACTTATCAACCCAAAAATTAGATTTTAACCATAAAAAAGTTAATTTTGCCCAGCTTATAAAGGCAATTCATAATTAGGTAGAATTAAATGAGATATTACCTCGGTAACTTATACAGTGGAATTCTGGGAATTTCAATCGTGTTGGCTGCATCTTCTTGTAATAGAAGGGGGAGCGAAAGCACTATTGCCCAAGAAACTGTTAGAACCGAGTTTTGCAACTTCTCTAAACCCGATTCAGCTGTTGCCATTACCACCGACACGCTCAATGTTAAATTGGTGGATACCAAGGGAATGGTGCTCTTTTACGATGGAAAAATTCGTTTTGGTAGTTATCTTGGTAAAGAGATAGAAAAGCCCATTTTTGAAAAGGCATTAAGTTCCTTTTTATTAGATAAAAATCCTGTTTCTGTTAGAGATTTTAGGCTTTTTGTGCAGGCTACAGGCTACAAAACCGAAGCCGATATTGCTGGCCAAAGTCTGGTTTATCTTCCTTATTTAGGAGATTGGTCGTTGGTAAAGGGTGCCAATTGGGAGTATCCTCTCGGTCATCAAGGTAATCGTGCAGAAGAAAATCATCCTGTTACACATATTTCCTATAACGATGCTGTAAAATACTCGTTATGGCTAGGAAAACGCCTTCCCACTGAATTTGAATACGAATACGCATTAAAGGTTGGAAAAAACCTTGCAACACGTTTCCCGTGGGGCGATGAACCCTCTGTTTTAGGTCGGTACAAAGCAAATTTTAGTCAGGCCGAGAGCGCAACCGATTCTGTTTCAAGAGATTCTTATTTTTACACTTCCCCTATTGGTTCTTTTGGCTCATCGGTAGCTGGGATGAATGATTTAATTGGCAATGTTTGGGAGTGGACCTCATCGTCTTTAAATCCTTATCCTGGTTCAAAGAGTGAAACGCGTGCTGGCCCAAACAGCTACGTTATTAGAGGTGGTTCTTTCATGATTAATCCTAAAATAGTAACCGAATTTGCTCTTTGGAGCAGGGAAGAACTCAACGCAACCACCTCTCGTTTTGATGTAGGTTTTAGATGTGCCTCATCGGTAAAAAAATAAATATAAATCAAATAATAACATAGAATTATGTCAATAATAAATAAACTTTTGTCTGCATTTCTAGGCAATAAGTCGGATAGGGATATGAAAGAGATAAGCCCTATTATCGATAGAATAAAGGCCGTATATCCTTCTATTGAAACTTTAAGTAATGATGAATTACGTGCTAAAACAACTGAGTTTAAAGCTACTATAACCGAGTTTGTAAGTGCTGAGAATACTAAAATTGCAGCACTAAAATTACAAGCTGAACAAGAAGATATCACCGTAGCTGAAAAGGAGAAGATATATTCTGAGGTTGATGCTTTAGAGAAACTAATTCTAACTAAAACTGAAGAGGTTTTAAATGAGATTCTTCCTCAAGCTTTCTCTGTTGTAAAAGAGACAGCAAAACGTTTTACCGAAAATGAAACAGTAATAGTTACGGCATCTGATTTTGATCGTGACTTAGCTACAAAACGTGATTTTGTTACGATTGTTGGAGATCAAGCGCATTTTAAAAATAGCTGGGTTGCTGGTGGTAACTTAACTAAGTGGGCCATGGTGCATTACGATGTGCAGTTAATTGGTGGTACGGTATTGACACACGGAAAGATTGCCGAAATGGGTACAGGTGAGGGTAAAACCTTAGTTGCTACTTTGCCCGTTTATTTAAATGCACTTCCGGGTAAAGGGGTTCACGTGGTAACTGTAAACGATTACCTTGCAAAACGTGACTCGGAGTGGATGGGTCCTATCTTCCAATTTCATGGTCTTTCTGTCGATTGTATTGATAAACATCAACCAAACTCGCCAGAGAGAAAAATAGCTTACGATTCTGACATTACTTATGGTACAAATAACGAATTTGGTTTCGATTATTTGCGCGATAA
>JAYVSA010000359.1:0-5340 GCA_043775765.1 Breznakibacter sp.
GAAGCAAACCGATATTATTGTAAACCCCGAGGTGGTGCGGTTTGGAACAACGGTAAACGACCATTCACTCATTGATCAGAGCATTAAAGGGGCGCAAGCCGATGCCGAATACCGTAACGCTTTAGAAGCTTTTGAACGCGATAGATTTGATGAGGCGGTGGCTTCTATGGCTATTGCTCTTGAGAATAGAAACGATTTGAAATTGCCTCATGTTCAACGGTTTGTGACATCAAAACTTAAAAAGATTATTAAGTTAAAACGGGTAATAAATGAACTCGAAACCACGTTGAAAAAACATTTCGAGTCGGTTCAGGAGTTTGCTCAAGAATATTATTCCATGGCAGATGATTGTATTGCTATGGCAAAAGATTATCATGCTGGAATTGCGAACCTGAATAAAGCTATTCGCCTAAATTCTACATTCACGCTGGCATACCTCAAACGCGGGCAGTTTTATGTGGCCTTGGCCGATTATGAAGATGCAGAGAGAGACTTTACTAAAGCTATTTCGCTCAACAATCAGTTGCCCGAAGCCCATCTGGAGCGTGGTAATGTAAGGTTGCTTCTCAATAAAACAGAAGCAGCTCGTTTAGATCTGCTTTCGGCCATAAAACTTGCCCCTACAAACGGAAAAGCATACTATTTACTGGGTACAGCGTGTTCTAAAATTGGCAATAGCGACGATTCTGATAAATATTTTAATATTGCTCAATCTCTTGGTTATAAGAGAGAAAGGTAGGTCTGTTTTAAACCCTCACGCTTTTCTTGTTTTTTTCTTTTTATAAACAAACAATTTTACCTACTTTTGAAGAGAGAGTAGAACATGCGAAAAATGCTTTATATGAATGCTAGATGTTTTGATATTCAGTTATTTGTAACGAATCAGCAAACGCTTATTCATCCCAATTTTATTATTAATTATCTGCCGTGTTAATGTTGCAAATGACCTATATAGGTCATTTTTTTTGCTTTTTTGTTTCCTTTCTATGAATTTGAATTTTTTGTGCCCGTTGAATTTAAAATATAACTGAATGAAGAATCGAAGTTTAGTCTCAATTAGTGATTTTTCAAAAGATGAGATTCTCCGAATTGTGGAGCTTGCGGCTTATTTCGAAGCCAATCCCAATCAAGATCTGCTTAAAGGCAAAGTCGTAGCGTGTCTTTTTTTTGAGCCTTCTACACGCACGCGTTTAAGTTTCGAAACCGCTATCAATCGTTTGGGCGGAAGGGTGGTTGGTTTCTCCGACTCTTCTACCTCATCGGCCACTAAGGGTGAAACGCTCAAAGATACCATCAAAATGGTGAGCAATTACGCCGACCTCATCGTGATGCGTCATCCGTTAGAAGGTGCTGCGCGATATGCCTCGGAGCAATCATCCGTACCTGTTATTAATGCTGGCGATGGCGCAAATCAGCATCCCACACAAACCTTACTCGATCTCTATTCCATTCAAAAAACACAAGGTCGTCTTACCGATATTAACTTATTTATGGTAGGCGATTTAAAATATGGTCGCACAGTGCACAGCTTACTCATGGCCATGATGCATTTTAATCCTATCATCAACTTGGTAGCGCCCGAAGAGTTAAAGATGCCTGCCGAATACAAGATGATGCTTTACAATCATGGAATTCCTTATTATGAGCACCACGAAATTACAGATGCCTTGAGTGAGGCCGATATTTTATATATGACCCGCGTTCAAAAGGAGCGTTTTGCCGATCCTATTGAGTATGAGAAGGTGAAAAATGTCTACATCCTGCGCAATTGCATGCTCGACAATACCAAAGATTCGATGCGCATTTTGCATCCACTACCACGTGTAAATGAGATAGATGTAGACGTTGATGAAAACATCAAGGCGTACTATTTTGAACAAGCGCGCAATGGCATGTACACCCGTATGGCTATTATTGCTTCTATTTTAGGGTTGGTTTAATTTAAAGAAGACATGGAAAAAGGTAAAGAATTAAAGGTAAATGCCATAAAGAATGGAACGGTTTTGGACCATATTCCATCTGAGAATCTTTTTAAAGTAATCTCTATTCTCCGACTCAATAATATTCCCAATCCTATTACGTTTGGAATGAATTTGGAGTCGAGCCGAGTGGGTATAAAGGCCATCATAAAGGTTTCTGATAAGTTTTTTGAAGATGATGAGATTAATAAAATTTCATTAGTAGCTCCTATGGCAAAGCTCAATATCATAAAAGACTTTGAGGTAGTAGAAAAACATGAAGTTACGGCACCCAAAGAGGTAATAGGAATAGTGAAATGTTTTAATCCTCAGTGCATTACCAATCATCAGCCTGTAACAACAAAGTTTTCGCTGTACGAGGCTAGTCCTATCTCGCTCAAATGCCACTACTGCGAAAAGATTACTCTTCACGATCAAATGTGGATTTTATAGTAAATTGAATAATGGCTAAAATAGACTGGAAACCTGGCACCATGATTTACCCTTTGCCTGCTGTAATGGTCACGGTGGGGAGTGAAGTTGCCGATTTAAATATCATTACCATTAGCTGGACGGGCACCATCTGTTCTGATCCACCAATGTGTTACATCTCGGTTCGTCCGAACAGACATAGTTACGAAATTCTTAAAACAACAGGTGAGTTCGTTATAAATTTAACCACCAGCCAATTAGCCAAGCAAACCGATTGGTGTGGTGTACGTTCGGGTAAAGATTACAATAAGTTTGAGGAGATGAAGCTTACGCCATCGCCCTCTACGGTTGTGAAAACACCTGGTATTTTAGAATCACCAGTCAATATTGAGTGTCAGGTGGTTAATGTGGTTCCTCTGGGCTCGCACGATATGTTTGTGGCTAAAGTGGTGAATGTGCGGGTAGAGGATCGGTTTTTAGATGCCGAGAGTGGCAAGTTCGACTTAGAAGCTGCACGTTTGGTCTCATATACTCACGGTCACTATTACGAACAAGGCAAACCGATTGGTAAGTTTGGTTTTTCGGTTGAGAAGAAAAAGAAAAAGAGGTAGAACATCAAATCCTACCTCTTTCTGTTATTGAAAATATATATTTAACCCAGATTTCTATTGCGGATTCTGGGTTAAAGTGTCTATTGATACTGCGTTTCTAGAATTTGTACTATCACCTCAGGTGTTATCAAACCCCTATCGCCCAGTTTTACCCATCCACGTTTTTCTATACGGCTAGCAACTAGTTGTATTGTTTCACGAGGCGCCCCGTATTTCGATAGTTTCGTTTCTATATCGAGAGAATTAAAGAATGCCTCCGTTCTAACAATGATTGCTTCAATTCTTTCGGCTTCGGTTCCCTGAGTGATGTTCCAAACGCGAGCACCAAACTGAAGAAGTTTTTCTCTTTTAGCCTCTTGTAAAATTCTCCATTGTCCAGGCAACACAATAGCTAATGTTCGTGCATGATCTATACCATGTAAAGCCGTTAATTCATGCCCAATCATATGAATAGACCAATCTTGATTTTGTCCGCAACCAATAAGCCCGTTAAGCGCCATGGTGGCACTCCACATAAGGTTCGACATAGCTTCGTAGTTGGCTGGATTGGCGTAAACTGCAGGAGCTACTTCAATGAGCGACTGCAATACCGACTCGGCTAAGCGATCTTGAAGCGGTGCATTCGATGGAAAGGTTAAATACTGCTCTATAACGTGAACAAAGGCATCTACTACACCATTCGCCACTTGTTTCTTTGGTAGTGTTCCAGCGGCATCGGGCAATAAGAACGAGAATTTCGGAAAGGTTGCCTTGCTGCTAAAAGCTAGTTTGTCGTTGAGTGTTTTATTGGTAATTACACTTCCGCTATTCATTTCCGAACCCGTTGCAGGGAGGGTTAATACAGCACCAAAAGCAACGGCATTGTCTACTTTGCTCTTTCCTGTCATAATATCCCACGGGTTACTGCCTTCGTGCAGGGTTGCCGCCGCAATAAATTTCGCTGCATCAATAACCGAACCGCCACCTACGGCAAGTATGAAGTTGAGGTTGTTTTGCTTGATGATTTTCACCGCTTCCAAACAGGTTTCATAGTGTGGATTTGGCTCTATGCCACCAAATTCAATAACCTCAAAGCTCGCCAGATTGTCAATAACTTGTTTGTGAACGCCATTTTTAAAGATGCTACCACCACCATAAAGAAGTAAGATTTTGGCATTTGCAGGAACGAGGTTCGGCAACTTTTGAAGTTGATCTTTGCCAAAGATGATGTTTACTGGGTTGTAAAATTCAAAATTTTGCATATCGATTGATTTTAAGAAGTTACGTGTTTCAAGAACCCTAAAATTACTGTTTTTATTTGAAGGAACGATGCAGATATTTGAACTATTGTGATGTTAGTTCAGTGATGTGTTTGCATCTGTAATGGAGGCGTTTATCAGGCAATCAATATCCGAGCTTCTATGATTATTGGAATACTAACTTCATATAACTAATTGAGCAACAAAATTGTAACTAATAAAAAAACTCATTATATTTAGTATAATATTTTCTAAACCTCAATATTCCTCCTATGAACCGAGCACTTTTAGTTGGCATAAACGCCTATCCAACAACGCCTTTGCGGGGTTGCGTGAATGATATTACCGATATGGCAAAGTTTCTCTCAGAGAAATGTGGTTTTGCAATGGACGATATTCGTCTGTTAGTCGATGCCAGAGCCACCAAACATGCTATTGTTGAACGGCTGCTTTGGCTTACAAAAGGCTTAGCGGCTGGCGATAGAGTTGTGTTTCACTACAGCGGACACGGCGTGCAACTGCCTACCCGAAGCCCGCAAGGTGAGGTCGATGGGTTAGATGAAGCCATTTGTCCGGTCGATTTCGACTGGTCGGAAGCGCACACCATTAGAGACAAGGAATTTGAGACTATTTTTGAAAAAATACCCGCAGGCGTAGACTTTGTATGGATTTCCGACTCCTGCCATTCGGGCGATTTACAACGCGAAATGATTAAGCAAAATTCAAGAGACAAAACCATCGACCCACCAGTCGATATTGATTGGCGTTTACAAACGGCCAAGCAAAAAAATATGGTCTCTACCAAAATTACAACCACGGCCAACAATCTCAATTTGGTGCTCATTAGCGGCTGCAAATCGAACCAAACATCGGCCGATGCCCTTATAAATAAGCGCTACAATGGCGCATTAACCTATTACCTTTTGGCCGAACTCAACAAAAAGAACGGATTAAAAGTGCCCTTAACCGATGTTCTCCACGCCGTAACAGCATCTTTGAAGAAGAATAAATACAAACAATTACCGCAGTTGCAAGGGCTCAAATTGTTTATCACAGCGCCCTTTTTGCCCTTGGTTAAATAATTTTATTCGGTTCTATGGC
>JAYVSA010000360.1:0-2940 GCA_043775765.1 Breznakibacter sp.
CTTGATTTTCCATTAATCACGTCCAAATTAACCTCAATTGGTATCATTATACCCATCTTTTTTGCTCTCTTACTCCTTATTATATATGTACTCCTAAAACGGAGCCAAAAACAGAGCATCTTCACTCAACTTCTTCGCTACAAAAACTTCATCACCCAATGCTCAACCACTAAGCTTTTACACGTTGTAACAATATCTATTTCCCGTTATTTTATCTATACCATTCAGCTTTTTATTGCCCTCCAACTCTTCAACCCCGATATTCATTTACTATCAACACTCCCGCTCATTTTTGTTTTCTATTTTGGCATCACTTTTCTCCCCGGTTTCTTGGTGGCCGATTTGGGAATTCGAGGTTCATTGGCCATCTTTCTTTTTGGCCCAATCTGTTCAAGTACAGCAACTATTCTCATGCCCATTTACCTCATTTGGTTGCTCAACAGCTGTATACCAGCTCTTCTGGGATTATGGTTTTTAACACGTCAAAAGTAAATTCGACTCCGTTCAACATCAAATTCTAACCTTTCTAGCGTCTTTCTGATGTAATTATTCTTACTTTTGAACTCTAAAAAATTAAAAATGAATTTCATTACCCTTCTTTTAATCGCCATCGGATTATCGTTCGACACCTTTGCAGTTTCCATCTCCACGGGACTCATTGTTAATCACATCCGATTTATTCAAGCCGTGCGTGTTGCATTCATCATGGCACTCTTTCAAACCGGAATGCCACTTATAGGAATATTCTTAGGACTTCAAGTAGCCGACTATATCAAAGATTTTGATCACTGGATTGCCTTCGGATTACTCTCTCTCTTAGGCCTAAAAATGATTTACGAAAGTTTAAAAAATGACGATAACGAGAAAATGACTCAAAACCCCTTAAAACTCACCAACGTCATCTCCATGTCTATTGCCACTTCCATTGATGCGCTTGCCATTGGCGTAAGTTTTGCCTTTCTCCAAATCAACATCACGCTCACGGCAATTGTCATCGGCACCGTCACCTTTTTAGTAGCAATGCTCGGTATGTTCTTTGGCAAAAAAGCGGGGCGTCATTTGGGTAACAAACTCGACCTCATTGGCGCCGCCATCCTCATTGGCATAGGCATCAAAATTCTAGTTGAACACATTGGTTAATTTTCTCTCTTTGGGCGAGCCTGCTGGGGCGTTTATCTTTCAACAAGGTTTAATTTGAAATTTAAAATTTATCGCTCATTGCCCCATCAGTCGGGCTTTTCGCTCATACTCCTCGCTCCTTGGCTCGTTCCTCACCAACTCACTTTGGGGTATCCGCTTCTATCCCTCTCGCTTGCCAACAAGCCAATTTATCAACCATTCTCAAAATATTCCATCCAAAACACAAGACTATTCTTCCAATAATCGAACAACTAAACTGTCAAATATTTGCAAAAAATGGTCGAAAAAATTTCATTTTTCCCAAAATAGATGTTTTTTCTTAAAATACTTAACATAATAATAAAGAAAAAAGCGTTTTTAAGTGTTAAAAACATGGCAAAAACAGCAATTCGTCAAAATAATTATTCTCTGATGCTAAAATTGAGCAAAAACAGCCTAAAAGTCCCACGATACTTTAGTTCTTCCATAAAAAGTAGTGCCTCATAATCACAAGAATCAATAAATCTTAAAGCATACCACAAAAACAAGCTAAGTATCTATTAATCAGAACACTACATAGTATTTTTAATTAATTTAACTATTTTTCACATACAAACCAAATAAATAATAGTTGCAAATAACTGTTTTTCAACATAATTTTGCTTCAAGAAAGACGAAACCATTTGTCATCAAAAAAAGGTCGTTTGTCTAAAAGCTCTTATGGGTACCAATTTTAATTATGAAATTTGTATCGTTAGTTTTCACCAATCATTATTAAATGAAAAAATTAAAATTCTTATCACTTGTAGTTTTCGGAGCGTTGGTTATACTCTCATTCAATTCTAATACGGCCAAGAGTTCAGTAGGCTTAGAAGTTGGTGACAAAATTCCAAACATCCTTACAGCCTCAATAGATGGAAAGCCTTTTAACCTAAGCGCCTTAAAAGGAAAAATGGTTCTTGTTAATTTTTGGGCCTCTTACGATGCCACCTCTAGAATAGAAAATTTCGAGAAATCAAATCTTATCAAGAAATTTAAAACAGAGAAATTTGTCGATGGGAACGGGTTAGCCGTAGTAAGCATCTCTTTCGATCGTTACAAAGCTCCTCTTCAACAAGCCATTGAGCGAGATGGATTATCAGAATCTATCAATATTTGCGATTACAAAGGCATTAAATCCGATTTGGCCCAAGCCTTCAGCACAACCATTCCTACACAATATTTGGTAGATGGTAACGGTTTTATAGTAGCCAAAAGCATGCGAGTTTCAGACATTGCATTAGCCTTAGACAAATACGCCAAGCGTTAATCTAAACGGCGCATAATAATTTAATAACAACGACCATAATTGTTTTGCTCCGGTGAACATTGTGGTCGTTTTTGTATTATACTTGCACAGTTTTATTTTTCACAAAATATTGAACCTATGAAGTATATCTCTTTATTATTTGCCTTATTCTTCGCACTTAATGCATCGGCTCAAACCCCACTAAAAATTGGAGACAAAGCCCCTGAGTTGAATTTTAAAAATCCCGAAGGCAAAAGCCTTGCACTCTCTTCACTAAAAGGCAACTTAGTATTGGTTGATTTTTGGGCCTCATGGTGTGGCCCTTGCCGACGAGAAAATCCGTCTGTTGTGAAAGCCTATACCGATTTTAAAGATAAAAAATTTACCTCTGGTAAAAGTTTCGTAATCTACAGCGTCTCTCTCGATAAAGATGCTGCGGCATGGAGAAGTGCCATTGCAACAGACAAGTTAGTATGGCCTACTCATGTGAGCGATTTGGGCGGTTGGCAGTCGCAGGGTGCCATAATATATGG
>JAYVSA010000361.1:0-4881 GCA_043775765.1 Breznakibacter sp.
TCAGGGTTCCACCTCTTCCCATTCCGAACAGAGAAGTTAAACCTGATTGCGCCGATGGTACTGCGTTTGTGGGAGAGTAGGTCGCCGCCAACCTTATAAGAAACACCCCGTTTATCGTAAGATAGACGGGGTGTTTTGCGTTGGGGCTAGGAATAATGGTTTTATGGATTGAATATTTTGAACTATATTTGATTAATTATGTGCCTACATGTCCATTTATGGACGTATCTACACTTAGCACAACAACTAATTTTGACCTGCTAACAACGGATACAGTGTTCAATCCGTCATATAATGGTAGGATGATACCATTATAATTTCAATTATATGTTGTCATTATGAATAAACAATTCTATTACATAACGGTCTTTATACTCTTTGTTATCCTTTTAGGAGATAGCAATCCCTTTGCACAAACAATAAACCTCAATGGTGTAAATGTGGATATTGCTAAAATTCCGCTAAATGGTGATTTGCCTCTAGTAATTAACTCTGACTTGAAATCTACAACAGCAGAATCTCAGACTCCTGTTCTGTTTTTTAAAACTGACAATAACCATTTTTTTGCAAAGGCAACTTTTGTCAGTTCACAACTAAAATCTACTCTTTCTAGTGATCCTTGTGGTAAAATTGAGCTCTTTGATGCCAGTGGTAATATGGCGTGGAGTAAAACTACGGAGCTCCCAGTGCTAAATTGCAAAATTTCTAACGATGGTAAATTTTGTAATACTATACTTCGTCATTGGATTGTAGATGAAGATGATTATGAATTATTAATAGTTTTAAACGAACGTGGGGATGAGATCTTTCGAGAGATGAATGTAGACTGTGTTTATCCAAATTATAATAAGGATGTTATTTATTATATAAAGGATATTAATGGTGAACACTTTTTGTGCTTTAAAGACCTATTAAATAGTTCAAATTGGAACGTACCGATAAAAAAGGAGCAATGGATTCGCTCAGTTTCAGATGATGGCTATAACGTAATTCTTTCATCAAATGACGGACTTAATTCGTATGGAGTAAATGGGACGCTATTATGGAATAATTCTTCGTTAATCGGCGGGCAAGTGTCATTGTCCTCAGATGGGAAATACTTGATTAAATGTGTCGGGCTGAATAATTTTAGTATATACAATAATGAAGATGGCACTTACATCTCCACTATTGGCAATAAAACATTTAATGGTGAATTGGCTCATCCATATCATAGTAGTTATATAAGAAATTCAAAAGATAAGTTTGCGGTACTTTTTTATATTGGACCATCAAAACCTAATATTCTTGCTGTTTTTGATATACACGCTAATTTGCTTCAGAATGAGACTATTGTAGCTAAAACTCCGCGAAGTGATTTCTTCTGTGAAATCAATAACGATAATACGCTCCGTGTATATTTTGATGGGTTAGAGGTTGCAAGTTTTAAAGGTCACTTTTAATTTATGCAACTTCTTCTGTAGATTTTTCAAGACTGTTTGCTATTGTCTATATCGCTGTGGAATGGGATTTTCTAATATTGGAATCCTATTTAAAATAACTATTCAGGCTCCTCGAAGGGATGGATATCTGGCAATGGAATGTCATTTTTTTTCTTAAATAACCCCATTACTTTTATTCGTTATTAATCAATTGGTTCAGTTTGCTTATATACCAGTCTTAAAAGCGACGGCAAAACCACCAGAAGTAGCGGTAGCGCTATAACGAACCCACCAATTACTGCAATGGCAAGTGGTTGTTGCATTTGAGCTCCAACACCAATGCCTAAGGCAAGTGGTGTAAGGGCTAAAATGGCGCAAAGGGCAGTCATCAGTTTGGGGCGAATGCGCATGGAAATGGCGTAATTGATGGATTCATCGATACTGGATGTTTGTAATAGTGAAGTTTGGAATTGGTTGATGGTGAAGATGGAGTTTTCAGCTATTATACCAACAATCATAATGATACCTGTATAGCTTCCCACATTGAGTTGAACGCCAGTGATGTAGAGTACCAAAATGGAGCCTCCAATACCTAAAATGGAGACCAAGATGATGAGTAATGATATACGGAGGTTCCGGAACAGAAAGAGTAATACGGTAAATACCAGAATGATAGCGGCAAAAAGAATGAGTGCCAGCTCGTTAAAAGAGGCTTGTTGTTGTTTATAAAGACCATCGTACTCGATGTTGTAACTTGGAGGCAAAGCAATATTTTTCTCTATTATTCGCTTAATATCGTTCATGGCACTTCCAATGTCGCGGTTATCGAGGCGAGCAGTCACTTCAATACACGATTTTAAATTTTCTCGTGTTAGTTCTGGGTCGCCCAGTGATAGTTGAACATTGGCAAAGTATTGAAGTGGTCGATAAGAGCCATCGGGGGCAAATATGGGTTGGTTTTTGATTAAATCGACGCTGTTGTTTTGGAAATTAGTAGTGCGCAATAAAATCCGCAGCATTTGCTCACCCTCTTGTACCTCGCCAATGGGAAATCCTTCGTTATGGATGCTTAATTGTTGTTGTAAATCAAGTGGTGTGATTTTAAACAATGCCAGTTTTTCTTGGTCTGGAACGATGGTTAACGATGGGCCATCGTATATGATGCCATTCATTACATCGGCCACTCCATCGATCTTTTGAATGTTCTCTTGTACGTTTCTGGCAAGTTCTTGAAGGGTGGCTCTATCTTGTCCAAATATCTTAACAACAATAGGTTGAGGACGCCCAATCATATCGCCTAATAAATCGGCAATGCGCTGACCGAATTCGATTTGTAAGGCAGGTGCTACGGCGGTTACTTTAAGTCGCAGTTCTTCAATAATTTGCTCGGTGGTTTTGGAAATATTTGGTTTGAGCTGAATGAGATAATCGCCATAATTTGGAGGCAATACACCATTGGTCATGCTGTAGCTCGACATCATATCCGTTCCCGTGCGACGCATGTAGGTTTTAACATCGGGATGGGTTAAAATGATGTTGTCAATATCTTTTAACATCGCATCAGAAGCCTCTAAAGTTGTGCCAGCTGGAGTAATATAGTCGAGTACAATGGAGCCTTCATCTAGCTCGGGCAAAAAACCTGTTTGGAGCTTTCCCACGAGAAAGAGAGATGAGATGACAAGCAGAACAATGAAGCAGATGGCATACCAAGGCTTATCGAAGAACCAGACTAGCCACCACAGTTTTTGTTTTTTAGGCGTTGAATCATCATCCTCAGGTTTATCTTTCGGTTTTTTGTGGCGATACCCTAAAAAGAGATGCAAAACAGGCAATCCAATCCAAGTGACCAAGAATGAGCAGACAAGTGTAATCTCCATGGTGAGTGTTAGCTCTTTAAAAAAGCTTCCAGCTACGCCACTCATCATCACAAAAGGAAAAAATATGACAATTGTACTCAACGATGAGCCCACCATAGCAGGCAGAAACTGAGTCATGGTTTCGTGCACCACAAGGTGTTTATTTTTGTCGGGATACTCTTCGTGTATGCGATGAAGTTGTTCAATAACCACAATGGCATCGTCGATAATTAGTCCAATAGATGCCGCAATAGCACCAAGCGACATGATATTTAGCGTAACGCCCAAGAAGTGCAGAACTACAATTGAGAGGGCTAAAATAATGGGGATGATGATGATGATTTGCAAGCTGGCTCTGAACGATTGTAAGAAAAGAATGACAACCAAAATGGCTAATATCAAACCCTCAACAATGCTTTCGAGAACGCTATCTATTGAACTAGTAACAAAGTGCGACTGGTTGTAGTAAGGCTTGATTATCATTCCTTTTGGGAGCTGTTTTTGAATTTCGGCAGCCCTTGCTTCTGCATTATTGGCAAAATCGACTAAGTTTACACCGCTTTGTTTCACCAAATCTAAAATAATGGCGTCGTGCCCGTTGGCGTTGATGCGAACAAACTCTTGCTGCTCTTGAAGATCGATGGTTGAAACATCGGCGAGTCTAATAATGCGGTGCCCATCGTTTCGAATAACCACATTTTTAATGTCGGCAATTGAGTTAATGCGCGTATCGGTCAAGGATAGATAAAGGCGGCGATAGTTGGATAACAGACCGTTTGATTCGATGAAGTTGGTGTTTTGTAACGCTTGAACAACATCTTGAGGCGTAAGTCCAAGTGCAATTAATTTTGCAGCATCGGGAGCAACAACGTATTCTTTGGTTTTACCTCCTCTAACAATGATGTTTGAAATACCTGGGACCTGTGAGAAAAGCGGTCGGGCTGTAAAAAGAGCACTGTTTTTTAGTTCAATTTGGCCATAATGATCGCTTTCGATGGTGTAACCAACAACAGGATAGATATTTTGACTCATGGCCTCAATTACGATATCAACCGATGGAGGAAGTTGGTTTTTGACCTCATTCACACGCTCATCGAGCTGAGTTCTAACAAGGTCGATATCCACATCCCAATCGAAATAGGCCTCAATGGTGCAACTGCCACGACTAGTGGTACTTTTAACGCTGGTAATACCATTCACTCGTCTGATAGAGAGTTCGAGCGGTTTGGTAACGGTAATCATCATCTTATCAACAGGTTGCTCACCGTTGTTGGCTATGATGGTTATTTTTGGGAAGATAACATTCGGAAAAAGTGAGGTCTCCATTTTGGAGTAGGAGTAGATACCCCACAGTAAAACGGCAAATAGAATAAAGAGAATGGGTTTGAGGAAAACTCTATAGTGACTTCTTACCTTCATAATCGTATTATTGATTTTTCACTTTAACGTATGCCGTATCGCCTAAGCCATAGTTGCCAGAGGTTAAAAACTTATCAGATGGTAAAAAGTGAGGCTCCTTAATTTCTACATCGTTGTTTGTGGTAATGCCTGGTGTTATGGATATTTTAACCGCCATCGAGTCGTTAACCAGTTTCATAACCCAA
>JAYVSA010000362.1:0-2348 GCA_043775765.1 Breznakibacter sp.
ATAGCGCGACACAAGGGCAAAATATATAGAAAATGTGAAATGAAAAGTGAAACGGTTAAAGAACCTCGAGATGGCCCTGGTGGCACCTCCAAAAAGAAGAGAAAAGAATAGAGTTGAACTATACGGTTTGTAATATGTTTTAAAGGGTACTGAATTGTGCACTAAAAATGAACTGATGAAAGTTGAGAAATATACTAATGAGCTGATTCATGAGAGCAGTCCGTATTTGCTAGAGCATGCTCACAACCCCGTAAATTGGTTTGCGTGGGGCGATAAGGCGCTTGAAAAGGCCAAAAAGGAGAATAAACCGCTGATTATCAGTATTGGTTACGCGGCATGTCACTGGTGCCATGTGATGGAGCATGAGTCTTATTCGAGCGAGGAAGTAGCGCAGTTTATGAATGAGCATTTTGTGGCTATAAAGGTTGACCGCGAGGAGCGTATGGACATTGATTTAGTTTATATGAATGCTGCGATGTTGATAAACGGGCGTGGCGGTTGGCCATTAAATGCTTTTGCAATGCCCGATGGAAGGCCGTTTTTTGCTGACACCTATTTTAAGAAGGATCAGTGGCTAGAGCTAATGGATAAGGTGGTGCAACTCTATAAGGGTAGCCACGAAGAGCTTAATAATGAGGCAAATAATCTTTCTGCTGGCATTGGAACGTGCGAAATTGAGTTTGCCAGTGATGATGCATCAGAAATGGATAAAAACAGAATTTATCACGAATCATTTAACCGAATAATTGGGAACGTGGATTTTGCCGAAGGTGGTTTTGGCGGTGCACCTAAGTTTCCAATGCCAGTGGGTTTAGATTTTTTGTTGCAATATAACTACCTGAATAAGAATGAGTATGCGTTAAAAGCGGTAACCCTCTCGCTCAATAAAATGGCAATGGGTGGAATTTACGACCAGTTGGGTGGCGGTTTTGCACGTTACGCAACGGATGATTTATGGAAGATTCCCCATTTTGAAAAGATGTTGTACGACAATGCTCAACTAGTGTCGTTGTATGCTCATGCCTATAGGGCAACTAAGAACGAGATTTATGCAGATGTAATTACGGAAACGCTTGAATTTATAAAGCGTGAGATGACCAACCAAGAAGGCGGATTTTACTCATCGCTCAATGCAGATAGCGAGGGCGTGGAGGGTAAGTTTTACGTATGGAATACTGAGGAGATAAACGAAATACTTGGTGTAGATGATGCTAAATTACTATCTGATTATTACAATGTTACATTAAATGGTAATTGGGAGTCTGGTATAAATATTCTGCACAAAAAGATGTATGACTCCGAATTTGCATTGAAGCATAATCTGTCTATTGATACCTTGAAGGCGAAACTTTTAAGTGCGAAAAAGACAGTTCTGAAAGCTCGAAACCGACGCGTTCGGCCATCTACTGATGATAAGATTCTGACGTCGTGGAATGCCCTCATGCTTACGGCTTATTTGAATGGTTACAAGGCACTTAATAAGCCTGAATACATAGAGAGTGCTCTAAAAAGCGCCAAGTTTCTAGAAAAAAACATGGTGTTGCCAAATGGAGGTTTGATGCGTAACTTCAAGAACGGACAGGCATCTATTACGGCCTTTTTAGATGATTATGCTCTTCTAATAGAGGCCTTTATTGAGTTGTATCAGGTTACATTTGATATTTATTGGCTCAATGTGGCCAAAACGCTTGCCAGTACTACAATTGAGCAGTTCAAGGATAGCGAAAGTGCGCTCTTTTTCTTCACGTCTAACCAAAGCGAGACGATTGTAGCGCGCAAGATGGAGATTTCTGATAACGTTATTCCATCATCGAACTCAATAATGGCAAAGAACTTGTTTAAACTCGGCACTTTTTACTACAATACTCACTATTTGCAACTCTCTGAAAATATGATTAATAGCGTAATAAACGAAATAGCCAACGGCGCTGTTTACTACGCCAATTGGGCCAGTTTGTTGGGCTTAATGGTATCTACTAAAAGCGAGGTGACAATTATGGGTAGCAATGCGTTAGCGTTGAATAGAGAATTACAGAACAACTATTTGCCTACATCGCTTTTTATGGGTGGAATGGAGGAGAATTTACCTCTACTGGAATCTCAATTAGTGGCAAACGATACGCTTATTTACGTATGCAAGAATAAGATGTGCGCCCTACCCGCTTCTGACATCCACACAGCTATTGATTTGATTATCAGATAGTTTAAAACTATTACCTGTAATTATTAATTAAAAAAATAACATCTGTAAAAATAAGACTAATCATCTTTTCCACACATTTTCAAAAAAAAAACGTATCGAAACCGCTTCTTTCAAAGCATTTCGATACGCCATATTTTAAGTTGAT
>JAYVSA010000363.1:0-3946 GCA_043775765.1 Breznakibacter sp.
CTTTAAATACTCCTCTGGAGTCAATATTTTATCGCTTTCCACAGATGCGGCTCGTTTACGAGGTTCTGCTGCTGTTTTTGTAGAATCTTGTTTTTCTCCTTTTTTATCTTTGGCAGCCACATTTGTATCCAGATCACTAGGGCCATTGTCCATTGAGGGTTCAGATAGCACCGACTCTTTGTTTTGCCTACGCCAATTGTCTTCGAGCTTTCGAGCTCCCCACTTGCGTTCAAATTCACTTTTACCCTGCGTTACAAAAGAGGGATTATAGAAATACCACTTACCCGATGCTCCTGCACCAGCGCCAGCACCTAAAGTTGCGCCACCATTTTCTGAACTTGGATTATCAAATTCACTCGAGGTATTATTTTGAAGAGCATCCTGTTTCGCTTGCTCTTTATCTGCCAACGCCTTTTTCTTGGCTGAAATCATCTTTGCAACGTATGCCTCCTGATCTTTAGGAGATAATTTGGCTATTAGTTGAACACTATCTTCAAAATGGACAATATCCATCTGCTCCACCATATTTTTTAGAGAGGCGTGTTTTTCTATCAGGGCATTGTATTCTTTAGACTCCTTGTCCATAATAGTCATAGCACTATCATAATCCAGAAATGCCAGTTTATATTGCTCTTTTTTGTAATATAAATTACCCAATTCAATAAACGAAACAGCCTTTTGAGAACCATTCTCTTTGCTCAGAGCAACTGATTTCTTGAAGTTTATCAACGCCTCTTCGTCATTGTTCTCTGAAAGACTTACTTTTCCTAACCCGTAGTAAATCCTATCTTGGAAATCGATATTCTTCTTGTTCTTGAGTAATTTGTAAAGCTGTTTCTTTATCTCATCTGAGCTGGCACCAGCAAGCAAAATACTACTCCTTTTAACCTTTGCATTAAATGCTATTTCGTAAGATGGATTCATTTTGATAACCTTTTCGTAGGCCATTGAAGCCTCTGCGGTATTGCCCGTTTGATGATAGAGTTGCGCGAGAATGAAATTATATCTTATTCGCAAACTCTTTTTTCTTACCGACTCTGCCGCCGCTTTCATATACGGAATGGCGTCATTGAGTTTTTCTTGCCTAATATTCAAATCGGCCATGGTAGCCATATAAAACGGAAGTAAAACTCTTGGAGCACCTGCCGAAACATCATAACCATCTAAAACCGTTTGCGCATCAGCATACTGTTTGGTCTCAATAAGCGCCCTTCCCATCCATATCACAGCATCATATTTTGCTGGTGTTTCAGAATAATCTCTAAGAATGGTGTTGCAAGTAGAAATACATTCGTTGTACTCTTTTTTATAGAACTGCGACTTGGCAACAAGCAAGTAAGCATCATCAACCCAATTGTTAAACTCTTTCTGATTCTTGTGCTTATGAGCGTAACTCGAACTACTGGGTTTGGCTGTTATGGAGTGTTTGGTAATAAGTTTTCCCCCTTTTTGAATGGCATAATCCATTTCGGAAGTTGCCACGTCGAGATTTTCTTTTTTCGACGATGGAAAAACCGTTAGCAGTTCGGTGTAATTATCCTTATTATTGACCTCAACTTTCTTCGCACCAGTCTTAAAACTCTCATTTCCATTAAAATAAACATTATAGTGAGCCGTCAAATTATGATAATTCCTACTTACAAAAGTGTTCTTTTTAGTAGAACATCCTATTACAAATAGAAAAAGAAGGAGTATAATCGAAAGTTTTTTAAAAAGCATTATCGCAACAAATTAGTATAAGATCAAACCATTTACCCAAATCAGTAAACGCAAAAAGAAACAAAAATATTGCATAATTTGATACTATGAGACTAATGCACCTTTTTTTTTACCCATCCTCTATTTTTTGTGATAATCTTTACCACATTGTATTCATGCTTTTTAACTCGAAATAGTACCTTTGCAAAAAATTACATCCATGGCTCAATCAAATGTTAGAGTGCGTTTTGCACCAAGTCCAACCGGACCACTTCATATTGGCGGTGTGCGCACGGCGTTGTTCAACTACCTCTTTGCAAAAAAAAATAATGGCACTTTTATCCTTCGCATTGAAGATACCGACCAAACACGTTTTGTTCCTGGTGCTGAAGAGTATATCATCGAATCATTGAAATGGCTGGGTATTGAAATAGATGAAAGCGACGCCAAAGGTGGACCTTATGCACCTTATAAGCAGTCGCAACGCAAAGAGATCTATATCAAATACGCCCAACAACTAATTAATACGGGCTGGGCCTACTACGCTTTTGATAAACCCGAAGCGCTCGACGTGGTGCGTGCCCAGTTTGAACAGGAGGGAAAAACATTTGCCTACGACCAACACATTCGCCTTTCGCTCGACAATTCGCTTAACCCAAGTTGCACCAATCCGCTTGAGCGTGTTGCCAATGGTGAGCATTACGTAATTCGTTTTAAAATTCCTGAAAATATTGAAATTCAAGCCACCGATATGGTGCGCGGAAAAATAAACTTCCAATCATCTACCCTCGACGATAAAGTGATTTTTAAGTCGGACGGACTTCCTACCTACCACCTTGCTAATGTGGTAGATGACCGCCTAATGAATATTTCGCACGTTATTCGTGGAGAAGAGTGGTTGCCATCGGTGCCGCTTCACATTTTACTCTACCGTGCTTTTGGCTGGGAGAGCGAGATGCCTCAATTTGCGCACCTTCCACTCATTCTTAAACCCTCGGGCAAGGGAAAACTCAGCAAGCGTGATGGCGACAAAGATGGCTTTCCTGTATTTCCACTTCTTTGGAAAACAGAAGACGGCGAAGTATCTAAAGGCTATAAAGAGTACGGCTATTATCCCGAAGCAGTAGTAAACTTGCTCTCTCTTTTGGGTTGGAATCCTGGCACCGAGCAAGAGATATTTACTATGGATGAGCTAATTCAAGCCTTCTCGTTCAATCATGTTCATTTGGCTGGAGCGCGCTTCAATCCAGAAAAATCGAAATGGTTTAACCACCAATATCTTCAAAAACAAGAGCTTAGCGCATTGGCGCAGGAGTTTAAAGCAGAACTTCAATCGCGCAACATAGAAGCCAGCAACGACTTAATATACAAAGTATTACCCCTTGTTAAAGAGCGTGTTTCGTTTGTAAACGAGCTTTGGGCACAAACATTCTTTTTCTTTGAAGCACCAATAACCTACGATGAGAAAGTAGCGCAAAAACGTTGGAAAGATGGTGTTCCTGCACTCATGGCATCTTTACCTGCCGTGCTACAAACAGTTACTAACTGGCAGGCAACCTCCATTAAAGAGGCTGTTTCGGCTCATGTTGAAAAGAGTGGCGTTAACTTTGGTGGTGTTATGAACTCTTTCCGACTGGCCTTGGTGGGTGGAAGTTTTGGACCCGACTTATTCGACATTCTCGAAATCATTGGGCAAGAAGAGAGTTGCCAACGCATTATAAAAGCAGTCGCCATATTGGGCTAGTTACCATAAAATATTACCAGAGAGAGATGTCCCACAAAGGCATCTCTTTTTTTCACCGCTGCGGTCATCAATAATATTTTTGAACTTGGTGTGAATTGGTTACTTTTACCAAAAATAGATATTATGTTTTCAAAAGAGGAGGAGAAAGAGATCCGACTGGGTTTTTGGAAGAAACTTGATTATTTAAGTCGTCGCTTGCCTGGGCAACAAGGTCGTGTAAAACGCTGGAAAGCCGATAGAACCGGTGTAAATGGCATTGATTTGCGCTTCGATGTAGGACGCGAAAAAGTATATGTGGCCATAGAGATTAATAAGAAATCGGAGGAGCGAAGAATTTATTTGTACGAAAAGCTTAATGCCTGCCGTTCCATTGTAGATGCAGCTTATGGCGAGGGTTTAACGTGGGATCCACTCTTTACAAAGGAGAATGATATATTGGTTTGTAGAGTATATGAATGTATTGATGGCGATATTTTGAATGAGACAAAATGGCCA
The DNA here is from genome assembly GCA_043775765.1 of Breznakibacter sp. Taxonomy (GTDB): domain Bacteria; phylum Bacteroidota; class Bacteroidia; order Bacteroidales; family Marinilabiliaceae; genus JAGPHP01. Next base: position 3,938 of record JAYVSA010000363.1, read on the forward strand.
GAAATGCAT
>JAYVSA010000364.1:0-2987 GCA_043775765.1 Breznakibacter sp.
ATGTGCCTTTTTCACCCGAACGATGCGGAACACTTCCAACAGGGGCGCTCGTAAACACCTGTTTCAGTGGCAAATACACCTTCGACCAAATGAAAAAAATCATCAACGGCAAAGGTGGATTAATGGCTCATTTGGGCACAAACCAAGCCTATGAAGCCGTAGAGCGAGCTGCTGCTGGAGATGAGTATGCCAAACTGGTATTGGAGGCCATGGCGTATCAAGTAGCCAAAACAATTGGTGGAGCGGCATGCGTTCTCAAAGGTAAAGTTGATGTAATAATCATTACTGGTGGAATAGCCAATAGTAAATTTATATTAGATTACATGACACCAATGATCTCATTTATAGCCAATGTATTGGTTGTTCCGGGAGAAGACGAAATGAAAGCTCTTAACGACAACGCTCTTGGTGTTTTAACGGGTGAACTAGAATTGAGCGTATATGTATAATTATATGTAATAAGGTTCTCTGGGATTGATAAAAGGAAGCTCCAGTCTATCAAATTATTAGCCATTACCCAATTATTAATATTTCTTATCTCATTATGTCCATTATATCTGAATTAAGATTTATATTTGGCCTCAAATGAAAACTGAAATAATAATGTTTGAAGACAAGAAAAAAATTGTAGTAGAAATCATCTTAAATACCTCACCAGAACTGCTATTTTCACGCTTATCAACATATACAGGATTGGCCGAGTGGTTTGCCGAAGATGTTTCAAGTGATGGAGATAGATTTACCTTTAGTTGGAAAGATGCCCAGCAACAAGCTGACGTTATTTTTAAAAAAGAACCAAAAGTTATTCGTTTTAAGTGGACCGATGATGATTGTGAAGAGTCTTATTTCGAATTTGAAATTGATGTAGATGATATTACAAAAGACACTTCGCTAACTATTACAGATTTCGTAGATGCCGATGACGCAGAGAGCTCAATAAAATTATGGAATACTCAACTCGAGATGTTAAGACACGTGCTGGGAGCTTCTTAATAACAACCTGATTATAAGACAAATGCACAATTAATTTATTTCTAATATTTACAAGCCACCAATTTTACGTATCTCAGAAATAAACATTAAAGCAAATAATAGATTAACTACGATTGAAAAAATTACATTATTTCATACTTAAAAGTTATTTGGGACCTCTTCTCATGACTTTCTTTATTGCCTTATTTATATTGGTAATGCAATTTCTATGGAGATATGTGGATGAACTCGTCGGTAAAGGACTTGAAGTCAGCGTATTAGCACAGCTTCTGTTTTATGCTACCGTTCAAATGGTTCCAATGGCTCTTCCACTGGCCATTCTACTAGCCTCCCTGATGACTTTTGGTAGTTTAGGCGAGAACTATGAATTAACCGCCTTGAAATCTGCTGGCATAAGCCTACCACGCATTATGATGCCTCTAATCATCCTCACAATAGTTACTTCATATGGTGCATTTAAGTTCAGCAATAACGTAATGCCTTACGCCAATCTAAAACTCTATTCACTTCTTTTCGATGTTCGTCAGGCGCGCCCAGAATTAGACATTAAGGAGAAGGTCTTTTACTCTGGCATAGATGGTTTTACTATAAAGATTAATGAGAAGAATGCAAAAACCAATATGTTGCACACCCTGATGATTTATGACCATCGGGGTAGTACAAATAGCAATACTAATGTAACCGTTGCTGATTCAGGAAAAATAAAGATAGCCAAAGATAAAAGTGCCGCAATTTTTACGCTTTACAACGGTGTATCATTCAATGAAAAAATAGGCTACGACAAGCGCCCAAGCAAGCCTGGGTCTCAAACATTCGAAGAAGATCACTTTAAAGAACAGAGTACTTTTTTAACGCTTCAGGGGTTTGACTTTTCTCGTACCGATGAAGGTCTTTTTAAGACTAGCGACCGCATGAAAAACATTGCTCAACTAGAACACGACAGAGACAGTATTACGTTGGTAAAGAATAAGTACGCAGCTGAACTCACAAAAAAAACTGCCGATTCCTATTTCATGTCGTGGCAATATATACCTAAATATGTAACTAAACTGTCGAAAAAGGAGATTTCAAAACAGTTCGACACATCAAAAAAGCAAAGTATCGATTCTCTTTTTAATTCAAACAGCAAAAAAGAGAAAATAACCATAATTGAAACAGCCATAAGATTAGCTCGCGCAAACAAACAAACCATTGACAATGAGCTCGTATCTTACCAAAACGAACAATCCAAAATCATTAGTCACAAAATGGAATGGCACCGTAAATTTACGCTCTCCTTTGCCTGTCTTATATTTTTCTTTATTGGTGCTCCACTGGGTGCAATTATTCGTAAAGGTGGGTTAGGAATGCCTATTGTTATTTCGGTACTATTCTTTATAATCTATTTCGTAATAGACACAACTGGAGCAAAAATGGCTCGCGAAGGAATTTGGGAAGTATATATCGGAATGTGGCTATCTTCGGCAATTATTCTGCCAATTGGAGCATTTCTCACCTATAAATCGGCTACTGACTCAACAATATTAAATGCCGATGTTTATTATCACTTTTTCGAGAAAATCAAAACAAATATTCAAACTATTTTCAGTAAAAAGAGTTTAGAATAATAGAGACAACCAATCATCACAATTCAAATAAAATGATTCAAGAAATTAAATTGAATACAATAGACGAAGCTATTGAAGCCATTAAAAAAGGGGAACTTATCATTGTTGTTGATGATGAGGATAGAGAAAACGAAGGTGACTTTATTGCAGCTGGAGACTTAATGACACCAGAAAAAGTTAACTTCATGGCTACTCATGGCCGAGGGTTAATCTGTGCAGCCATTACAGAAGAGCGTGCAAGTCAACTCGACTTACATCTCATGGTAGGAGAAAACACATCATTACACGCCACACCTTTTACAGTGAGTGTCGATTTAATTGGCGATGGCTGTACAACTGGAATCTCAGCAAGTGATCGATCTAAAACAATATTAGCACTTTGTAATC
>JAYVSA010000365.1:0-7695 GCA_043775765.1 Breznakibacter sp.
ATACTTTTCTATCCATTCGAGTTTGCCCAAATAGCCCATGTAAAAGGTAACCATACCGCCACCCCAGTTTCCAGTTGTTGCTAATGCCCAACACAATAACGGATTATACTGATTATTTAAACTGAGCATAGCAATAAGCAGAGCCTCAGAACTTAGAGGTATTATGGTGGAGGCTAAAAAACTCGATACAAATAATCCTAAATATCCGGCTTCAAACAGCATTGTCTCTTTTTTGATGCAATATACACTTTTTGAGTTAAAACAAATCAGCCCTAGAAGCAAGCTGCTAACCTATACCGATTTTTAGGAATTTAACTTCTTATGCTTTTCCATTAGTTTGCCTTCATTATAAAATGCGTAAAAAGAGACTACGAAAATAGTGGCCAATGTGTAATAGACAAAAACGGGTACTGGAACAGCATCTCCTTTTGCGTAGGAGTGCATGCCCGCTAGGTAGTAGTTTACGCCAAGGTAGGTCATTATTACCGATGAAAAGCCCAAAACAATTGCAAAATTAAATATTTTGAGATCTTTAAGCGACGGGATGAGGCGCGTATGAATGATGAAAGAATAGACAAAAACGGTAATGATAGACCAAGTCTCCTTCGGATCCCAACCCCAATAGCGTCCCCACGACTCATTGGCCCAAACGCCACCGAGGAATGCGCCAACAGTAAGCATATAAAGTCCAACCGTAACGGTCATTTCAGCAATACAGCTCAGCTCTTCAATGGTTAACTTAAGTCGTTTAAAGTTATTTTCTGATTTTAAGCCCATTAGAACCAGATTAAGGAATCCAAGCAAAGCGCCTAGACTAAGAAATCCGTAGCTTGCCACAATAATGGCTACGTGAATTGTGAGCCAATAAGATTTTAGAACTGGAACCAAGTTTGTTATCTCGGGATTCATCCAACTCAAGTGCGCTACCATCAATAATATTCCACCAAAAAGGGCTGTTGCAGATAGCGAGATTGAACTTTTGCGATAGAAGAGTAGTCCTGCCAAAATAGTAGTCCACGAAATATAGAGCATACTTTCGTAGCCATTACTCCATGGTGCATGGCCACTCAAATACCATCTTACTCCCATACCTATTGTTTGTAACGTAAAGAACGGCAGGAGAATATAAAATCCTATTTTAATAAATAGTTTAAACTGATATTTTAGAGTCAGTAATTCAGCAAATTGAAAAATTAGTAGAATGATTCCTACAATAAAATAGATAACGGCAAGCCATAAAAAGAGATTCGTGTTGTTGTAGATGGTTTCAATACGAAGATGAAGATCAGAAGGTAGAATTTTGGATGCGTTGGCTCTCTGAAACTTTTTAATACCCGTTAAAAACTCATTGGCTTTTACAATATCACCCTTTAAAACGGCATCTAAGTAAAGTGTGGTAATCGAGTTTACAATCAAACTATCGGTTCTATTCCATTGTACGGGCGTAGAACCAGGTGTGAGCCAAGGAGCATTGATATCGGAGGGATTTGGAAATAGTTTTAAGAAACCACCAGTTTGAGCCATATAAAAAACATTCATCTGCTCATCTACTTTTATGGCATCTTGTTCTGTTTTATTACGAGCAGATGCTTTGTTACGATAGGCATTTTCAACAATAGATTGAAGTTTATAACCACCATCACTGGTAAGAAAATCTTGAAACGAGGCTTTTTCCGAGGTGATGCCTAATACTTGTTTCAAATCGGGACTCGAAATAGTAATGAGTTTTTCCTGTTGCCAAAAATCAGGATCTATCAAAAAACTCAAGAATATTTGGTTGGAGTTGTAACCCATAAAGCTGTTGTGTTTCACAATTTTACGACACACTTCATTGGTTAGAGTATTGAGTGGTTCAATGCGTCCGCCGTTATCTTGCACCCAAAGAGAACCAAATTGGGATGCCATCTCCACTGAAATGGGGTGTGGTGGTTTTATATCATCAGCATAAGCAACGGTAAAAGAGAGCATCAGAATTAAAAGCATTATTAAACTTTTCTTTTCGTTAGCAATCTGTTGCGTTCTGGTAATGAGGTACCTAAACCTTGTGTTAGGCATTACGAGTGCGCCAATCATAGAAAGAGCCAAAAGCAAATAGCCCAAATAGGTAATTCCAGTGCCCCAATAATCGTGATTTACCGATAGTACGGTTCCCAACTCATCGGTGTCATAAGACGATTGGTAAAAACGGTATCCGCCATAATTGAGAATGTTATTCATATAAATACGTTTATTAACCGAAGTAGCACCATCTTTTAAGGTTACTTCGCTGGCAAAGGAAGATGGACTGTGAGAGCCTGGGTACCTTTCGAGTTGAAAGTCGTTGAGGTGCAAGGTATATGGAATGGAGATGTATTTTGAACCCAGCGATGCTTCAATTTTTACATCATCCAAATGACCAAGAGTTGTTGTTCCGAGAGCTCCTTTAGCGCCCGTTAAGGTCAGTAGTTCCGATTTGCCTTTAGAGTCTGATAGTTGCAAAATTACAGCGTCGGGGAATTGTGCTTCCATGCTCTTAGGCATTTTAACAGGTAAAAGTTTGGCCGATGGCAAGAAACCAGTGAGTACAAATTTGGCTTGTTTGCAGGTGTAGAGTACATTTTGGTAAAATGGAGCAATGGAATCGGCTGGCACTTGGGTGTTTGTTTGGGTTTGCATGGCCATAAAACTCATGGGAGATGAGCTGATGATGAAGGGTGAGTTGTTGCGGTAGTTTAGTTGAATATCGCATTTTTCGGATGTGTTAAACCCCAATAAAATCCCATCGATATCAACAATAGAACCTTTGCCAACTTGAATTTCTTCTCGGCCAGAACTCCTTCCAATAACAAGAGTAAAGAGCGGTTCCCCACCTTCAATAGCCGAGGGTTTAAAGGTGGCATTTGGTACAAAATCGACCGATTTAATTGTGTAAATTTCACCTCCAATCGATAGCTTTTCTGAATAGTTATTTTTCGTTAGTTCGGAGAATAGAACCCGTTTTTCTGAAGTAATTACATTCGTTCCACGGGTTAGTTTAATTGTTAGGTAGCTATCGGAGGTTAATATTTTATCGGACGATTCGCCTTCTCTAATGTGCATCGTTCCTTCAAAAGAGCTATAACGCGTTACGGCAGCTCCTATAATGATGATGAAAAATGAAAGATGGAAGAGCAGAATGGGAAGTTTCTCTATTCGCCAAAGATTGAACTTGATGAGATTAAAAAACATATTAAAACCTAAAACAACAAATATCAGTTCAAACCACCAGGCCTGATATACTAAGGCGTTGGCAGCATTGGTGCCAAAATCATTTTCTATAAAAGTAGCTATCGCAAGAGTTACGGCCAGTATAATGAAAAGTGTTCCCATCAAAGCCATTGAGGAGATTATTTGTCGAATTTTTCCCATGATTACTGTTTTTTGTGGATAAATGTAGCAAAACCTTTTAAAGTTTCACCAATGAAGAAACAACGCCACCATTTATTTGTTTTGATGTGGATATATCTTGTTTTGCTGAAACTGCATCCATTGCACTAAAATTCCAATAATCATGGATTTATTTCAATTCATTTTGTTCTTGAAGCTTTTTTTTTAATCTAAATGTGCAACTTTCTAGTAGGTTATCTCTACTTTTGAAGTTTATTTTCAGGAACCTTAAAAAACTACATTATATGAAAAGAGTTGGATTATTAGTAGCACTATCTGTTTTTTCGCTTTCGAATCTTATTTCGCAAAATAAATTTACCATTTCAAGTGGTGTTGCCAAGCCGTTGGGTGAATTTGCAGCTACTAATTACGGTGATAATAGTGGTTATGCCAAATTGGGTTACAGTTATGGTTTGCAGGCCGATTATGTTTTCCCAAGCAAGATATTGGCTGGGTTATCTATTGTGGCGCATAGAAATGAGTTTAATCATGAAGCATTTATGTCTGATATTGTAACCGACTTGGGATTTAAATCGACTGAAATTAGGAGTACTGGAATGCACTCATCTTATACTGCGTTGGCCGTTGGTGGTTATAATATTATAGATAATCCAGCTTTTACTCTTGATGCATCTTTAGGAATCGGTGGTTCGTTAAGTAGTATGTCTACACCAGTGGGTATTGGCGCAAGAAGCGTTAACCTTTTTAACGATGAAATAGATATTGATTACAATAACAAATATGCATTTGCCTATAATATTGGAACTCGTTTTATTTACTATTTATCGTCTTCTTTAGGGCTTTCTGTTTCTGTTTCATATTTTGCAACAAATCCTGAATATATTACTATGAAGAAAGTGGGTTCAACATCTCAAAAGATAACCTCATCTAGAACGTATATCACGAATAACAGTATACTCGATTTAACAGTAGGAATCGTGTTTGGTAAATAAAGGAGTTTAAATGAAAGAAGGAATAAACATAAAGCAGTTTTCATTGGATTGTAGATATCTGGCAATGGCTCAAATTTGGGCAAAAAACAGTTATTGTGAGAGGCGAAAAGTAGGGGCGCTTTTAGTAAAGGACAAAATGATTATTTCTGATGGCTATAACGGTACACCTGCTGGGTTTGAGAATATCTGCGAAGATGAGAACAATGTCACCAAATCTTATGTGCTCCATGCCGAGGCCAATGCCATAACCAAAGTCGCTCGTTCCTTTAATAGTTCCGAGGGTGCTACGCTTTATGTAACCTCCTCGCCCTGTATTGAATGTGCTAAACTCATTATTCAAGCGGGTGTTTTAAGAGTTGTTTATTGCAATGAATACCGAACAACTGAAGGACTCGATCTGCTCCGTAAAGCTCAAATAGAATTAGTTTATATACCTGAAAATCAGATTAAAGATGTCATATAAAAATAGTTTACGGCAAATTGTTTTGCCTTTAGTTTTGGCTTTGGTTTTAATTGCTGGTATTTTCATTGGCAAAATAACCGCATCTTCTCCCGACGATGTAAAGCAGAGTGCTAAGCCAACCAATGGTTTTGGTACTTTTTCTAAGGTCGATGAGGTGCTTAATGCCCTTTCGGTGATGTATGTAGACACCATTGACAAGGGAAAAATTATTGAAAAAACCATCCCCGAAATGCTCAAACAGCTTGATCCACACACGGTTTATATCCCAAAAAGTGAGCTTGAGAGTGTTAACTCAGAACTTGAAGGGAAGTTCTCAGGCATTGGCGTTCAATTTAATATTCAGAATGATACCGTTGCGGTTGTTGCCGTTATCTCAAACGGGCCATCTTATAAAGTAGGTGTAATGCCTGGCGACAGAATACTTCAGGTTAATGACAGTGCTTTTACGGGTGAAAAAATTACCAACAACTTTGTTCTAAGTAAGTTACGTGGAAAGCAAGGCACTAAAGTAAAACTCTCAATTAAAAGACGCGGCGTTGTTAATCTCATACCATTCAATATTGTACGTGATGAAATTCCTATTAATACTGTAGATATTGCTTACATGATTGAACCTACCATTGGATACATTCGTGTCGATCGCTTTGGACAAAAAACTTACGAGGAGTTTATGACTGGTTTGGCAAAATTAAAGAGTCAAGGCATGGAAAAACTCATCATCGATCTTCGTGGAAATTCAGGTGGATTCCTCGACGTAGCAATAAATATGTGTAATGAATTTTTGCCTAAAGATGCCATGATTGTCTATACTCAAGGCAAATCGAAAGAGCGTCAGAATGTCTATGCCGATGGTATTGGAACCATGCAAAAAATTAAAGTTGCTGCAATAATAGATGAGTATTCGGCTTCGGCAAGCGAAATTGTTTCAGGAGCACTTCAAGATAATGACCGTGGTATTATTGTTGGTCAACGCTCTTTTGGCAAGGGACTTGTGCAGCAGCAGATTAGCCTTTCCGATGGCTCTGCAGTGCGTATTACCATTGCTCGTTACCACACGCCGAGTGGCCGTTGTATCCAAAAATCGTATAAGGACGGTGTTGATGCTTATTACAAAGACATCAACAATCGCTTTAAGCATGGCGAGTTTTACTCCAAAGACTCCATTCGAAATGCCGATACCATACAATATAAAACCGTTAAAGGCCGCATTGTGTATGGTGGAGGTGGTATTATGCCCGATATTTTTGTGCCAAATGATACTTCTAAATTTACGCCAACTTACTACTCGCTTTGGGAAAAAGGTGGAGTTTACAAGTTTGCATTCGACTTTGTAGATGCCAATCGTGCCAAATGTAACAGCTTCAAATCGGCTCCTGACTTGGTCAATTACCTCAATTCAATAAAAATTGTTGATACCTTTATTGCTCATGCTCAAAAAATTGGAGCCAAGGTAAATGGTAAAGAAGTAGAAGTTTCAAGGCCATTGATTACCACTGAGTTAAATGCTCTTATTTGTAGAAATATTTTCAATGAGTTTGGCTATTTTCCTATTGTCAATAAAGTAGATCCAACCATTAAAAGAACCATTGAGGAGTTAAATAAATAGTTGAATTTTTTGAAATATATTTAAGTTATGGCCTTTATTAAGTTTTTGTTTTACTTCTTTCTTACCATATTCGTTTTACGCATCTTGTTCCGTATTTTTTTTCCAATACTATTAAAGTATTTAGTTAAGAAATATTCTGGAGGTGCCTCATTTTCATGGACTAATGCTCCGCAAGAACCAAAACAAGAAGAGGGAAAAGTAACCATCAACTCAAAACCTTCTCAAAAAGAGAAAATTGTAGAGAAGGGAGAGGGTGATTACGTCGATTATGTTGAAATAAAATAGAGAAGATAATTGTTGTATCCCCATTTTCATAATATTGAGAGTGGGGATTTTTCTTTTTTGGGGGTCCACAAAGCGCGGTTTCTTATTCCCTTAAATTTCTTGTCCAGCCACAAAACACCTGATATTTTCCCGGTTTCTTTCTTTCTGTTCGTTCCAACTCCTCGCCCCGTTGCTTCGACAAGCTCAGCTATTGGGCAATGGGGTTTCCACTTCCATCCCTCACCCAGTTCCAAATGCCACGATAAATTATCCTCCAGTTGGTGTTTGATGCACAAACTTCATCCCAAAAATGATGCTTATTCATTGTTTTGTCGCGCTAAACATATAATAATTTAACTAGAATATGTTTGTTGCGTTATTTTCGTCTAATCAACAAAAATGTATATATTCGCCACCCTTAATAAAAACTTAAACAAATTATGAAAAGAAAATCACTACCACTACTTATTGCGTTATCTTTTTTCTCATTAACCCTTTTTTCTCAGGTGCACAATAGCGAAAAAAATTTACGAAATCTTGAAGATCTGTCGCTAGAAGAGCTATTAAGTATTCCTATTACCACAGCGTCTCAACAAGAGGAGACCATTAAAGAGACCCCAATTCCAGTAACCATCATTACCAGTGAGATGATTACAAATTGTGGCGCCAAAAACCTTCGTGATCTTTTGGCACTATACGTTCCAGGTATGACGTTTGTGCAGGACCATAACGAAATGAATATTGCAATGCGTGGCGTTTATGGATCATCGCAACAAAAAATACTGGTTATGCTTAATGGACATCGGATGAATTCTCGCTCCTACTCCGAAGCTAATCCCGATTATGCCATGTCGCTCGAAAAGGTAAGGCAAATAGAGATTTTAAGAGGTCCAGGTTCCTCACTATATGGCAACGTAGCTTTAACGGCCGTTGTTAATGTTATTACCAAAAGTGGTATAGATCAGAATGGTTGTACCGTTGAAGTTGGTGTAGGAGACTACGGT
>JAYVSA010000366.1:0-7520 GCA_043775765.1 Breznakibacter sp.
AGAATATTTTGCCAAAGTACTTAATTCGCCGAGTTGGATTGGAATAGAGGTAGTTGTAGAAGGTGAAGAGCTCGATTTACATACGTGTAAAACAGAGGAGTTTAAACGTGTTATCGATATGCAAAAAGGAACATTAAGTCGTTCTTTTATTGCAACAATGCCATCTGGTAAAAAAATTAAAGTTGATGCTCTTCGTTTTCTAAGTATGATTGATACTGAAAACGCAGCGATAAGATATTCTGTGACACCACTGAATTTCGAAGGTTCAATCTCTTTAACTCCTTATATTGACGGAGATGTTGAGAATGAAGACTCAAATTATCATGAGAAATTCTGGGATATTCGCGACGTAAAAGGTTCAGATGGGGAGGGCTATTTAGTTGGACAAACAAAGAAATTAGATTTTCAAGTTTGTGCTTTCGCTATGAAAAATAAAGTCTCGCTCAATGGGAAAGTTGTGTCAGTTATGCCACAGGTTGTTACTGAGGCTAAAAAGGTTTCAAATATTTATACTTTGAAGGTTGCTAAAAATGAAACCTTTACCATTAATAAATATGTGGCAGTATTAAGTACCTTGAATCATAAAGCGGGAGATTTGTTAGCTAATGCTAAAACGTCTGTCACTAAAGCTTTCGATAAGGGTTTTGATGCAATGCTGAACGAGCACGTTGCTGCTTGGTACAAAAAATGGGAATATTCTGATATTGTTATCGAAGGAGATATCGAAGCTCAACAAGGAATTCGTTTTAACATTTTTCACCTTAACCAAACGTATACAGGTGAAGATGCACGCTTAAATATTGGTCCTAAAGGTTTTACGGGCGAAAAATATGGGGGTTCTACTTATTGGGACACCGAGGCATATTGTATTCCTTTCTATCTTGCAACTGCACCTTCTGAAGTGACTCGAAATCTATTGATTTACCGTCACAATCATCTTCAACGTGCTATTGAAAATGCTGCAAAACTTGGGTTTAAAGATGGTGCAGCTCTTTATCCAATGGTAACCATGAACGGTGAAGAGTGTCATAATGAGTGGGAAATTACTTTTGAAGAGATTCACCGTAACGGCGCCATTGCTTTTGCTATTCATAACTATATCAGACATACGGGAGATGAGAAATATCTTGAAGAGTATGGCTTAGATGTTTTAGTTGGTATCTCTCGATTCTGGAGTCAACGTATTACTTGGAGTGCCGATCGTGAAAAATATGTTATGCTCGGTGTAACAGGGCCTAATGAATATGAAAACAACATTAATAACAACTGGTATACCAATAAGTTAGCTGTTTGGTGTTTAAAATATACCGCAGAAGCTCTTGAGTCTGTTAAAGAAAGTAATCCAGCACGTTTTAGCGAAATTACCACAAATCTTAAACTTTCGCTTGATTCTGAGATAACAAGATGGAAGGATATTGTTGCTAAAATGTATTTCCCATTTAATGAAAAATTAAATGTGTTTATGCAGCAAGATGGCTATATGGATAAAGAGCAAATCCTTGTTTCAGATTTGAGTAAGGTTGATCGTCCGATAAACCAAAATTGGTCTTGGGATAGAATTTTACGCTCTTGTTTTATTAAACAAGCCGATACATTACAGGGTGTTTACCTGTTTGAAGAGGAGTTCGATACCGCTACAATAGAAAGAAACTTTAAGTTTTACGAGCCTCGTACGGTTCACGAATCGTCATTGTCGCCATGTGTGCATTCTATTCTTGCTTGTAAAATTGGCGATATGGACAAGGCTTATGAGATGTATTTGCGTACTTCTCGCTTAGATATCGACGACTACAATCATGAAGCGCACGAAGGGTTGCATATTACCAGTATGGCAGGCACTTGGATGTCAATTGTTGAAGGATATGGCGGTAAACGTGTGCATGATAAGAAGTTGTTCTTAAATCCATCTATTCCATCTGCATGGGTGAGTTATTCTTTTAAAATTAAATTCTTAGAACAAGATTTAGAAATTAAGGTGTCGCAATCAAAAATTGATGTAATTTCACACTCCGATAAGAAAATATTGTTGAGTGTGTATGATCAGGAGCTTATTGTGGAACCTAAGGGAGTTAAATCTCTAAATCTAAAAAAATAGAAATGAAGTCAGTTAAATCCTTGTTTTTTTTATGCTTTTTCACATTGATTGCATTTTCATCTTTTGCTCTTGATAAGATTAAACTTAAACGTGTAGAACCCATGAATTGGTGGGTTGGGATGAAAAATCCTCACTTACAGTTGCTCGTTAATGGTTTAAATATTTCTGGTTGCAATGTGCAAATTGATTATCCAGGTGTTAGAGTTGAGTCTATTACTAAAGTGAAAAGTTTAAATTATCTTTTCATAGATTTGTATGTAGATCCAACAACTAAAGCAGGGGCTTTTGATATTTTATTTCTAAATCAAGGAAAAAAAATAGCAACATATAAGTATCAGTTATTAGAGCGTGAATCGGGCTCGGCTAACCGTGCTGGATTCAACTCTTCTGATGCTATTTATTTACTGATGCCAGATCGTTTCGCAAATGGAGATCCGAGTAATGACAATGTGTCTGGTTTCCTCGAAACTGCAAATAGAAACGAAGGATTTGGTCGTCATGGCGGTGATTTAAAAGGGGTTTCAAACAATCTTGATTATATTACAAATATGGGATTTACAGCTCTTTGGCTCAATCCTGTATTAGAAAATAATCTCAAAAAAGTCTCTTATCACGGATATGCAATTACCGATTTTTACCACGTTGATGCGCGCTTAGGCACGAATGAGGATTTTAAATTACTGACACAGAAGTGTAAAAGTAAGGGTGTAAAGATGATTATGGATATGGTTTTTAATCATATTGGAGAAAATCATTGGTGGATGAATGATTTGCCAATGGAGAATTGGATAAATACTTGGCCAACTTTCACTCGATCATATTACAGGCTGTCTACCGTATCCGATCCAAATGCAGCAATGGTTGATAGAGACAGAACCGTAAAAGGCTGGTTCGATAACCCAATGCCCGACTTAAATTTGCAAAACAGATTTCTTCAAACCTATTTAATCCAAAACAGCATTTGGTGGATTGAATATGCAGGACTTCAAGGTATCCGAATGGATACATACCCTTATCCCGATAGAGTTGGAATGTCTTTATGGGGTAAAGCTGTAAGAGAAGAGTATCCAAATTTTAATATTGTAGGGGAGTGTTGGATTTCATCGCCAGCAAAAGCAGCTTTTTACCAAGCGGGATTTCCACATAAAGATGGATTTGATTCTAATTTGCCAAGCGTAACAGATTTTCCGTTGCACGATGCAATGACTGCTGCTTTAAATGAACCAGAAAGTTGGGATAATGGATTAATAAAGATTTACAATGTTTTTTCAGAAGATTTTCTTTATGCAGATCCTAATAATTTAGTCGTTTTTCCTGACAATCACGATATTAGTCGCATTTACAGTGTCGTTAAAAAAGATGTTAGTCGAATGAAAATGGCATTAACTCTCATGGCAACTGTTAGAGGGATACCACAATTCTACTACGGCACAGAGCTTTTAATGGAAGGTGATGGAGGAAACCACGCCACTCTTCGTGTTGATTTCCCTGGAGGCTGGAAAGATGATAAGGTGAATTCTTTTACCGAAAAGGGTAGGACAACGGATCAGAATGATATGGTTGAGTTCATTTCGAAGTTGTTGAACTATAGAAAGAATGAGCCAGTATTGCATACAGGTAAATTTACTCAGTTCTTACCGCAAGACGGCATTTATGTCTATTCACGAAGCCTTGCCGATAAAGCTGTTGTTGTTTTTATGAATAATAATGACAGTGTTGATATGGCCGTTGATACTTCTCGTTTTAGTGAGATAATGAAAGGCTTTTCTAATGGACGTGACGTTATTGCCGATAAGAAAATAGCCGATTTAACAATGATTCATGTGCCTGCAAAAAGCGCCGTAGTTGTAGAATTAACAAAGTGAAAAGTTAACCTTCTATAAATGATTTCTGGGGTAAGATTTTTCTTACCCCTTTTTTGTATCTTTGTGCAAAATTAAAAATAATGGAAATTAAAGAGGCCACTTTTGTAATAAGCAGTTCAAAAGTAAATCAATGCCCAGAACCTACAATTCCAGAATATGCTTTTATAGGCAGAAGTAATGTCGGAAAATCGTCGCTTATTAACATGCTCTGCAATCGTAAAGCCTTAGCGAAAACCTCTTCAACGCCAGGTAAAACACAGTTGGTGAACCATTTTTTAATTAACAAAACATGGTATTTGGTTGATTTGCCAGGATATGGTTATGCAAAAGTTTCAAAAACACTTCGATCTGTTTTTAGTAAGTTGATTATCGATTATTTAAACAATCGCGAGAATCTCGTCTCTCTTTTTGTACTCATTGACGCTCGTTTAAAACCACAGGCTATTGACTTGGAGTTTATAAATATGATTGGTGATGCAGATATTCCTTTTAGTATCGTTTTTACGAAATCGGATAAGATTTCACAAGCGGAATTGCATAAGAATGTTAATGGTTTTAAGGCTGAACTTCTTAAAACTTGGGTTGAACTCCCAACCTGCTTTATTTCATCATCTGTTAAAAACAAGGGGAGAGATGAAATATTAGGCCTTGTAGATACATTAAATGGCACTTTTCAAGTTCCTTCAGTAAAATTAAAGAATGAGTTGTAAATGGAATTAATATAGGAATAACCTTTTGATATTTGTTTTGAGGTTTATCTATTATTGTTAACTTTGCACCACTATTTTCGTCATAATTAGAACTCTGTAATACAGTATTTAATGCCACCAAAAGCACCAATTAAGATTTTTTCAGGTTCGGCGTCCACTTATTTAGCCGAAAAAATTAGCCTAAGTTCCGGTCGTGATCTCGGCAAAATTAATGTCACTCCATTTAGTGATGGTGAATTTACAGTAGCCTATGAGGAAACGGTTCGTGGTTCGCACCTCTTCTTAATTCAGTCAACTTTTCCACCAGCAGACAATTTGTTAGAGTTGTTAATGATGATTGATGCGGCAAAACGGGCATCTGCTTATAAGATTGTTGCAGTAATTCCTTATTTTGGATTTGCGCGTCAAGATCGAAAAGATAAGCCAAGAGTTGCAATTGCTGCGAAGTTAGTTGCTGATATGCTTACAGCTGCTGGCGTAAGCCGTGTGATTACAATGGATTTACATGCTGATCAAATTCAAGGTTTTTTTGATATTCCAGTCGATCATTTGTATGCATCATCTATATTCTTGCCACATATTCAAAGCATGAATTTAGAAAATTTAATTATTGCATCACCAGACGTGGGTGGTTCAAAACGTGCCAATACGTATGCTAAGTTTTTAGACGTGCCAATGGTGATTTGTCATAAACATCGTGCAAAAGCAAACGAAGTGAGCGAGATGAGTGTTATTGGTGATGTTAAAGGTAAAAATGTTGTTATCATTGATGATATGGTTGATACAGCAGGAACTCTGACAAAAGCCGCTGATTTAATGATGGAGCAAGGTGCATTAAGTGTTCGAGCATTTACAACACATGCTGTTTTATCTGGTCCAGCGTATGAGAGAATTGAAAACTCAAATCTAACAGAGCTGTATGTTACAGATTCCATTCCATTGAAAAAAGAGGGTCGTAAAATAAAAGTTCTTTCAATTGCTAATGCTTTAGCAGACACAATTGAAAAAGTTTATTATTATCAGTCAATAAGTGCACAATTTGTAGTTTAAATATATATCTTTGCACCGCCTTAGGCGCATAACGTGTGATGGGAGATTAGATAACTATTTTTATTTATATCTTGAGTAGCACAAAAAATCATAAAAAGATGCAAGTAATTGAATTAAAAGGAGTTAAAAGAGAAATTCTTGGTAAAACATTTATCAAGCAGTTAAGAAAAAACGAAGAAGTTCCAGGTGTTCTTTATGGTGGTGTTGAGCCAGTTCATTTCACTTGTACTGAAAAAGATTTTGGTAAACTTATTTTTACCCCTCATGTACACTTAATTAATTTAGTGATTGATGGTAAATCTTATAATTGTATTCTTCAAGATGTACAATATCATTCAGTAAGCGATAGAGTTATTCATGCTGATTTTCTTTTGATTCATGCTGATAAGCTAGTTACTATTGAAATTCCAGTTAAATTAAACGGTTTCTCAGAAGGTGTTAAAGCTGGTGGTAAATTGCAATTGGAACAAAGAAAACTTAAAGTTAAGGCGCTTCCAAAATTCTTACCTGATACATTAGATATCAATATCGATAAATTAGGTTTAGGAAAAGGTATTCAAGTTAAGGAACTTGCATATGAAAACTTAGAGGTTTTAAATGCTAAAAACTCAGTGGTTGTTTCTGTTAAGCTTACAAGAGCAGCAAAAGCAGCGCAAGGAAAATAATATTGAAATTATTTCAAAAAGCCTCCATGTTTTACAATATGGAGGCTTTTTTATTCTTATTGCATGTTTAATTGGCAATCGCATTTACGGCGAACTCATAATGTTGTTTGTAAAAAGGCTTTAGTAATGAAATATTTAATTGTAGGTTTAGGAAATCCTGGAAGTGAGTATATCTCAACTCGTCACAATATTGGATTCAATGTGTTAGATTATCTTGCTCAAACAGAAGAACTTACTTGGGACGATGTTCGCCATGGAAAACTCGCTACGCTTAAAATTAAAGGAAAGGTAGTACTTCTTCTTAAGCCTTCTACTTTTATGAATTTGAGTGGTAAAGCTCTCAATTATTGGATGCAACAAGAGAAAATTCCTGTTGAAAATGTGTTGGTCGTTGTAGATGATTTAGCATTACCATTGGGCGTGTTACGGTTAAAGCCTAAAGGAAGTGACGCTGGCCATAATGGACTGAGAGATATTCAAGAGGTTTTAGGGCATAACAATTATGCACGTTTACGATTTGGAATTGGGAGTGATTTCCCGCGTGGTAGGCAAGTCGACTTTGTTCTAGGACACTGGTCTGAAGGCGAGAAAGCAGATTTAGGATTGAGAATACCAATAGCGTGTGATATGGTCAAAAGCTTTGCACTAATGGGTTTGCAGGGTACAATGACGGCTTTTAATAACAAATAAATGGAAAGCTCCGAGGTTAGAATTGATAAGTTTTTATGGTCTGTTCGGCTTTATAAGACTCGAAGTATTGCCACAGAAGCCGTAAAACGTGGTTTGGTTCAAATGAATGGCCATTCAATAAAGAGTTCGCGTGTTATTAAGGTTGGTGATATTGTGCAAATTAAGCAGTCGCCAATTTATCGCCATTTTTTAGTGCTGAATACTCTAAGTAATAGGGTAGGAGCTCCTTTGGTTGCAAACTACATTCGTGATGTTACCCCAAAAGAGCAGCTCGATCTTCTTGAAGCTACTCGCTTGGCCGATTCGCTTAATAGAAAAAAGGGTCTTGGTAGACCAACAAAGAAAGAGAGACGAGATATTGACTCTTTTTCGACTGATTTTTTTGATGATTTTGAATTTGATTTAGAAGATTAATAGCAGTTTTATGATTATAGCAACTCAAAAG
>JAYVSA010000367.1:0-4809 GCA_043775765.1 Breznakibacter sp.
CTACCATAGCAGAATTTACCGCTGTATAGGCCTTTTGTCTTGCTTGATGCAGAATCTGCTTTATCTCAACAATATAGCTTTCTTGTTTACTCAAATGCATAAATCATCTCTTTAAAATAGTCTGAACCCTGATTTTTAATAATAGCTTGATAAATTTGAAAATACATCTTCAATGCGACGTAAAACGTAGCAACAACGAGTTTATAAGCTGGACCGTTCCTGATACGATAAGACTACATTGTAAGTTGTAGTGAATCTATGTGTATTCAATAATTAAACCAAATTACTCAGAATTTAATTACCAAAGAATATATGTAAATAAGAGTCGTTTTATTCTCTGACACAAAGTCTTGGTTATATGAGACATGGAAGCTTCAATTGCTCCAAATATTAGCCAACCCAAACTTAAAGATGTAAATTTAGCAAACAAATTTAAAAATTCATACATTTGCATTACTGTACTCCACATTACAGTAATAACCAGTACAGTAATTTTGATTACTTAACTAATTTCAAAAGTCCCATTATGAAGTTTTACAACCGTGAGCGAGAGATTGAGCTATTGCAATCAATAAGGTTGCAATCTAGCACTACAGCACAAATGACTGTTGTTGTGGGACGGAGAAGAATTGGCAAAACAAGCTTGCTTAAAAAAGCTTTGATGGAAGATAATTGTGTCTATCTGTTTGTAGCCAAGAAAAGTGAAATTCTACTATGTGCAGAGTTTACAGAGGCAATTGAAACCAGTTTGAATGTTAAGGCATTTGGTACGATAACCCATTTCAGGGATATCTTCGCCTATTTAATGGAGCTGTCAAAAACGAGAAACTTTACTGTTATTATAGATGAATTTCAGGAATTCTCATCCATAAATCCATCGTTATACAGCGAAATGCAAAATATATGGGACTCGAACAAGGAGCTCAGTAAAATAAATTTAATTTTTTGCGGTTCTATCTATTCGTTAATGAAACGAATTTTCGAGAACTCAAAAGAACCCTTATTTGCGAGAGCCACTGAACGTATTCACCTAAAGCCTTTCAACGTAACTACATTACGAGAGATCATCAAAGATTGTAAGCCAAACTATTCTAACGAAGACTTTCTGGCATTCTATATGATTACGGGTGGTGTAGCAAAATACGTGGAGCAACTCGTGAACAAGAACGCCTTTGGTTTTGATGAGATATTGAATGAGGTATTTCGAGAGAACTCACTCTTTTTAGAGGAGGGGAAAAATGTCTTGATAGAACAGTTTGGTAAAGAATATGCTATCTATTTCTCTATCCTTTCGCTCATTGCAAATGGTAAAACGTCACGTTCGGAAATCGAATCTATCCTTGAAACGACCATTGGCGGATACCTTGAGCGACTAGAAAACGATTTTAACATTATTAAAAAAGTACGTCCAATTCTCACAAAGCCAGGTAATCGGAACATTAAATATCGCATTGAAGACAATTTCCTTAACTTCTGGTTTCGTTTCGTGTATAAGTACAAGAGTGCGGTTGAAATTGGCAACTTCGAATATCTTAAGACCATCGTAGAAAGAGACTATACAGTATTTAGTGGTCTTACATTAGAAAAGTATTTTATTGAACGAGTGAAGGAGTCCAACAACTACTCCGAAATTGGCACCTACTGGGAAAAAGGTAACGTAAACGAAATAGATATTGTTGCCATTAACGAGCTAGAGAAAAGAGTTGTTATTGCTGAGGTAAAACGAAACAAGGAGAAGATAAGTCTTGATTTATTAAAAGAAAAATCAACAAAGTTACTTGCGCAATTTAATGGATACAAAATAGAATTTCAATCGCTTTCATTAGATGATATGTAGATTGACCGTCAAAAATCAAAAGGTTTTTTTCCACTAAACGGGCTCACATTAACCAAAATGGAAAATATTTTCTACTAAGAGGCTTGAAATAGAAAATATTTTCCACTAAGGCTAACAAGCTGTGAAATTAGAGTTCAACTCAGGGATTCAAAAGCATGAAACTCTAAAAAAAATTACTGAGTAAAATTACTCAACGTATTGAGTAAAATATAAAAACACATTCACACACGCCTGTTTACTAGGCATTCGCAAAAACGCATTTTGGAGTTTAACACAAATCAAAGTAAAAACAGACGCACTCTTTCGGTAATCAACTCTTTATAATGCTGTTTATTATTTTCATTTAAGAAGGAGTTATCAATGAGTTCAATAGCATTTGGTAACCAACTATCCAGTTTCTTGTAAACAGAGTTGATTTGCTTTTCATTCAATTTTAAAATCACCCCAAACCTATCAAAGTATCCTTTATTGAAATTCTTCTTTTTTCCTCCAAGCAGAAGTGCTGTATCATCGGCATCACTTGGTAAAATGAGTTTTACATTAAGCAAATCATAAGCTGGCGAAAGCATCCATCCCATATCAGATAACCACATAGAGAAATTCTTCAAATGCATGTCGTTATTGCCAATAATAAAGTTGAATAGCGTGAGTTCAAAAAAACGCAGCTTATCCATTAAGGTATTTACGGAGAACTCTCCAACTGATTTACCAAGTTGTTCCATCGTACCTAAATACTTATCCTCCAATTCTAAGATTTGTAAGAAATCAATCATGTGAATCTTAGAATTATCCTTTTTTCGGTCAACACGTTTGGTAATGTAACACAACTCTCCTGATGCTAAGCGAATCATATTTGAAGGCACCGCATCGAGTTTAAAGAGCTCCGCCAATTTCATAGAAAGGTGCTCGTTTTCGGGCATCTGATCGTATTGTAAATTTTGCGGTTTTAAAATATACAAACCCTCTAGTGCATCCATAATGGTTAAACGTCCGTTGTGTCCATCATCCAAGACGCCTTTCATCCAACCAAGCGACAATTTTGGTTGAACGCCTGGTACAGTAACAGAAAGTGAGACGGCTTCTTTTGCCAATTTCTCCATCTCATCTAACCGATAAGGCAAAGCAGGCGCTTGAGTAGTACCATAAAAGGCTTTGATACACTTTGGATGGTAATCGCCATCTGATGCAGCATCTATCTGCTGATAACAATACAAACACTTAGACATCGTCATTCGCTTTAACTGGATGAACACTTACTGCACCAATGGTATTTTGGCAACAGGCTAAAAGAAGTCCCATGCGATCGTTTTTATTAATTCGCCAACCCTCTGAAGCAATATTCAATAGCCAACCTTCTGGAATCAAACCATCGAAGAAAGGAAACAGTCTCTTACTCATATAAGGACGAGAAGTGACAGGCATTTGAAACGTGATAAAAAGTTGAGGATGATTTTGAATATAAAGTTCATCATACACAAACTCATAATCACCGCTATCTAACTCCGTTAAAACACCAGCATTAATGTTGTTATATTTAATTATGGCTTGTCGCATTCTTTTTCTCATTTACTGGTCCTAAAACATGACCAAACATCATTAATATCTGATTTACTTTAGACAAACTCAGGTTATCTTTACCTTGCTCGACTTTACGGACAACGGTTAAAGCAACACCCGCCTTTAGAGCAAACTCTTCCTGAGTAATCCCTAATTGCTTTCTTCGTTGTTTTACAAACTCTGCTATTGAATTCATATTATATGCTTTTAAATATAAAAGTACTGTTTTTTATTGTATTATATGCAAATAAATATAAAAAGTTGATTTTCGGACAATTTATATGCAAATAGATATAAATTCAAAAATGCAAGCAATTATAGATTAATTAGTTTTCTAATGACTGGATCAGTGTCTGGTCACACATAAATAGCTTGCGCAATGCGAACAACTTCGCCACTTTTAACCAATCTCTCCAACGCTTTCCTAACACCATCAGCACTAGTTTTAGCGAGAAAATTCTCCGTGAAAAATAGCGAACCCCTCTTGGCTTTTCTTATTTTTGCAAGTACCTGTGATTCAATGCTGACAGACATGTATTTGTAATTATTTTGTCACAAATACAACATAAATATGTGACAAATAAACTTGTTAATATCAATCTTCAAAAACACACCATCCCCTAGTCATTAATTAGATTACGCTAGAAATCTATGGCCTTTCATAACGCTATGTCAACCCTCAAAGAAGTAGAGTTATTGCGCCTCATTTCAAGGATAATGAATGCCCTAAAAAACTAATAAGGCTTAATCTTATTAGCAAATTCCTGCTTAGCAGTATCTTCGAAACCAGCAAAGTAGCCAATAGTAGTGCCAATACTTGAGTGCCCAAGAGCTTCGCTAGCCATTTCTATACTTCCACCCTCTTGTATCAGTCTAGTTGCAAATGAATGACGACCAGAATAGGTTGAGACTTTCTCATCAACACCAACACTCTCAGCGTACTTTTTAAAGTGCTGATTAATATAGCGAACAAAATTATTAGTCTTTATATACTTCTCTTCCACGGTCAAGGAATCATTCAAAACGGGGAAGATGTAATTATTGCTTATTTTTAAATCATTGCCATACTCATTAATAACTGAGTGAGTAAAATCATCTAAGTACACGGCAATAACACGTTTTGCCTTATCGGTATGAGATGTTTTTGCTCGTCTAAAGGTGAGTTTATCTCCATCAATATCCCTATATCGAAGTTGAAGAATATCTTTAATATTCATTCCATTACATACAAAAGAGAAAAACCAGAATGCTTTAGCCTTTTTCATATCGGGTGCTATTACTTCACCTTCAAACAGTTTTTTCAATGTCTCCTTTGACAATGCCTTTTTGACTCCTTTTGGGGCAGGAATGGTGTATTTCTTAGCACCAAAGGGATAATCGTCGGCATCTATCAATTTGTCGCCTAATGCAGTATT
>JAYVSA010000368.1:0-9563 GCA_043775765.1 Breznakibacter sp.
CTTAATAACTGCATAGAGCTGGTTGTAGATGCAAGTCATCCTTTTGCCGCCGACGTGTCGCGCACGGCCATGCAAGTTGCTAGCGAGAGTCAAACGCCCTATCTGCGCTTCGAAAGAGCCAAGAACCACTTCAACAACGCCCACTATTTCGAAACCTATCAGCAGGTAACCAACTACCTCGATGCCACCTCGGGCAACATTCTCATTACCACTGGTTCAAAGTACTGTTCGCTTTACACGGCGTTAGATATAAGGCGATTATACATTCGTGTACTCCAAGTGTCGAGCTCCATATTGCAGTGTCAGCAGGCAGGTTTTTTGCCCCATCACATCATCACCACCACCCATGTCGAAACCCTAGAAACCAACGTCGCCCTCCTGCAAAAACATGCTATTCGCTACCTCATTACCAAAGATAGCGGTACCGATGGTGGTTTGAACGAGAAAGTTATGGCCTGCGAATCGGTAGGTGCTCAGGCGCTCATCATCTCCCGACCGCCCATTCAGTATCCGCAATACGTTTCCACTTACGATGAACTTATGCAATGTATCACAACAATAATATAAAAGCGGCCTCCATGTAAGTAACCTCCCCTAGCCCCTCCAAAGGAGGGGAATAAGGCAACTGTTTTAAAATTTTCTCTTTGCTCCCCTCCTTTGGAGGGGTTGGGGGAGGTCGAGTCGTCCTTTCTATTCCCCTCCTTTAACTCCGTTGATCTTCGATTGGAGGGGCTAGGCGAGGTCAAATCTCTCCCTTTCATCATACAATATTTAAACCCATGAAAACACAAATTGAATTAGCCCGTCAAGGAGTTATAACCCATGAAATGCAAACCGTTGCCGAGCGTGAAAACTTTACGCCCGACCACATTCGTCAGTACGTGGCCAAAGGCGAAATCGTTATTCCCAACAACTTCAACCGCAAACAGCAACAAGTGGTAGGCATTGGCACGGGCCTCAGCACCAAGGTAAACGCCTCCATTGGCACCTCGTCCGATATTTGCGACATTGATATGGAAGTTCAAAAAGCCCTTGTGGCGCAACAAGAAGGTGCCGATACCCTGATGGAACTCTCGGCCGGGGGCGATCTCGATGCCATACGCAAAGCGGTAATCAGCGCCGTTAACATCCCTGTTGGCAATGTGCCACTCTACCAAGCCTTTTGCGAAGCCTCTCGTAAGTACGGTAATCCCAATAAGTTAGATCCCGAATTTCTTTTCGATCTCATTGAGAAACAGCTTCAAGACGGCCTCAGCTTCATGGCCATCCATTGCGGCATCAACCAATATTCTGTGGAGCGCCTGCGCAAACAAGGCTTTCGTTATGGTGGCTTGGTATCTAAAGGGGGCACTTTCTTGGTCTCTTGGATGGATTACAACAAGCGCGAAAACCCCCTTTACGAGCAGTTCGACCGCGTGTGCGCCCTCATGAAAAAGTACGATGCCGTGCTCTCTTTGGGCAATGGCCTGCGTTCGGGTGCCATTCACGACAGTCACGACAGGGCTCAGGTGGCCGAAATGGTTACCAATTGCGAATTGGCCGAATTGGGGCGTGAGCTCGGATGTCAAATGATGGTTGAAGGACCTGGCCACATTCCGCTCGATGAAATTGAAGCCAACATCATTCTCGAAAAGCGCATGAGTGGCAACGCCCCGTACTACGTTCTTGGCCCCCTAACGGCCGATACTGGCGCTGGTTACGACCACATTACCGCCGCCATAGGTGCCGCCAGCTCCTCCCGTTACGGTGCCGATCTCATCTGCTACATCACACCCGCCGAACACCTTGCCTTGCCCAATCTTCACGACGTCCGCGAGGGGGTGCGCGCTACCCGTTTGGCCGCTCGTATCGGCGACCTGTCCAAATATCCCAACCGCCGCAACAACGAAAAACAAGCCTCGCTCTGCCGCCGCAACATGCAGTGGAACGAACTCAATAACTACCTCCTATTTCCTCAAAAGGCTAATGAAATAAGACAAAGCCGCATGCCAGCCAACCAAGACACCTGCACCATGTGTGGCTCCTTTTGCGCCATGAAACGTGGCCTCGAAGTGTTTGGCAACGACATCAAAGGCGATAAACTCTTCACCCTCTAATTCACTTTTTGGGCGTGCCAGCAGGTGGCATCTTACTATTCTTCACGTCGTTCTATCTATTTTCAATTACGTGTTTTCATGCCACCTGCTGTCGGTTCGCCGCTTCAACTCCTCGCCCACCGTGTTCCGACAAGCTCCACACGGTGGCCTGTGGGGTTTCACGCTCTGCACCTCACGCAAGGCAACAATTCGTTTCAATTTCCTTAGTGAGGGGGTCACTCAAAGTGACCCCCTCACTTGTTTACAAATAAAAAACCATCCCCCCCCTTTCCAAAACAAAATATTCAACTACTTTTATCTAACACAATGCTTCACCTACAACACATTACCAATTATTAAATTTATAGGGATAATATGCGCAATTACGCGAATGGCACCGTTAGCGCCAAGACATAAAGTAAGACCGATAACATTGCACATATAGATTGTTAGCCCCCATAGGTAGAAAGACAAAATCCCCAATAAAACTTGCGCAATTGTAACTTTAAAGTTACCTTTGTGTTAAAATATGAAGAATGGAAAAAATCCGGACTGTTATAGCTTACAAGAATTATTTTAAAGATTTTCTCCTTGATCAACCTGAAAAAGTTCAAGATAAAATTTTTAAAATAATTGAAATAATTGAATCACAACAAAGAATTCCTGAAAAATTTCTAAAGCATATTGAAGGGGAAAAAGGACTATATGAAACTAGAATCATGCTTGGTTCCGACATTTGGAGAGTCTTTTGCTTTTTTGACCAAGGACAATTGGTAATCTTACTAAATGGGTTTCAAAAGAAAACTCAGAAAACGCCAAAACAAGAAATTGAGAAGGCCATAACGTTAATGAATCAGTACTATAACGAGAAAAAGAAGTAATTATGAAAGAGGTAGACACAACATCATGGTCAGAACTGAAAGACCAAGTTTACGGTGAGAAGGGAACATCTCGTAGAGACCGTTTAGACAGAGAACTTAAGTCATTTAAAGTTGGGCTAATGCTCCGTGAAGCTCGTGAGCAGAAACATATGACTCAAGATCAACTTGGATTAATTATCGACAAAAAACGCAGTTTTATATCCAGAATTGAAAATGATGCAAGTAATATGACATTGAAAACGCTTTACGATATTGTTGAGAAAGGACTAGGCGGAAAAATTAAAATACAGATTGAATTGTAAGAACCTGCAGGGGCTAACACGTCCTTGCTGACCACCAATGCCGCAGACGCAACACATTGGCGGACAGCAAGCCCCGTCCGTTATGGCACGTCATTCTAAAATAATAAAGGGGCGTTTGCCCCTTTATTATTTCTAATTTTTCTCCAATTCAACTTTCAAATTTGTTGTCTCACCCTTTGCCACAGTTATTGTTAACGTCTGTTCTTTAAAACCCATCTTCTTAACGAATACATTATATGAGCCTTCGGGCAAACTCGGTATTCTAAAGTTGCCTTTGTCTGCGCTCTTCTTCATAATAGGCTTAACCTTAACCCCCGAAGCCGATTTTAGACCACCCTCCTTTTCTAAGGTAAAGCTAAACGCAACACCCTTTAGTGGTTCCAAATCCAAAGCCGATATTACTTTACCCATTACCGAAGTTGAGCGCGTTCCTGTTGAAACAACTGTACGAGCCGTTTTATATTGACTATAAAATTCGGGCTTCGACGTTTTAAATAATTCAATATCTAAATCCATTCTTTTAACCAGTAAATCGCCCGACTCTTTAAATAGTTTGGCTAAATTCTCTGTTGCCGTTTTGGTCTGCGCTTTAGCCGTATTGGGTTTCGATAACGTTGTGGAATACAGCGTAATTGAAGCTTGTAATTCGCTAATCATTGTTGCCGTTACCCCGTAAGCAACTAAAGCAGACGCATTTGCGATTGCCTTGGCTAAAATGGCATTGCCAATACCAATAACATCAGTATCCCTAGCCATTTTTAAATCGGTAGCCGTATATTTTGCATTCTCTAGTAACTCCAAGTTGTTGGTTACATAGGCAAAAGATTGTATTCTTTTTTCAATAAACAGAGCCATCTCAACCATCAAATCACGTTTACTCTTCTTATCGGTTGTTACGCCCGTGGTTTCCATCAGTTGGGCATCTCTGTTGGCTTCTATCAAAGGAATTTTTGTAGCCCAGAGGTTGTAAGTCGCCGTAAAGACCGCATTTGTACTCCATGTTGCTTGGTAGCGCTCGCACACGTTCCTAACAACGTAAATCATGCTCAATTTATCTTTTTGAGGAATGGTCATAAAATATAGTTTAGAGTAATTTAGAAATCCCAATATGTCCCCAGATTAATCTGCGGGTTATTATAGTGTTATACCTACGGTGTAATGTTTCCTAAAAACGAACATACAATTCTCATTTTTCAAACTAGAAATACAACATTAAGTAATTGGAACAATTAAATGTCGTATAAATTTTTCCGACGATAGCGGCAAGTCCCTCTCCCTTGGAGAGGGATTTAGGGTGAGGCCAATAAATACTTGTTTTGTTCCATTTATCTTACCATCAAAATGCACTTTTTCTCACCATTCAATCCGAATCTTTAAACCATCTATGCATCCATTCAGCACAATCAAGGATTTATTCTCCCTATCACTGGATTTATTTAACGAATGTAGCCATTAATTTGAATTGTTCCTTCATTTATTTAGATTGTCTCGCCATTAATTTATCATATCATTATATTAATTTGAATTGTTTCTCTATTTATTTCATTCGTCTCGCCATTTATTCATCTTATCAGCGTATTTATTTAAAGTATCACTCCATTTATCGAGTCTTGCAACCCAATAAAATCTCGCAACACCGAAATTCTGGTTTATCTTGAGTGAGCGACTGCAACGGAAATCCTTTTTGCCCTCTCGAAATTTAAAATATACCTGACGTTGTGGGCAAAAAGATTGCAGTGAAAGGCGCGACGGCAGGGGTGTGGAGTCTCGAACGTTTAAACGAAGCTTACAAACGGGTTTATTTAAGAACTGCCCCTGCCGGCACTCCCAAAAGAAAAAACGGGCAATCTGAAATCAATTTATTACCTTAGAGGTTGTGGAATTTAAAGGGTTTTTGCGAATGGAAAAGTTGTATAAAGAGGTGCAAAAAATACGGGCTATAAGCGATTCTGCTTGGCAGGATTTGAGGCAGGTGAGCACCGTGCAGACACTGTTGAAGGGTGATTTTGTGCTCAAAGAAGGCGCCGTGAGTAGCGGAATATACTTTGTGTCGAGCGGTTTGGTGCGCATTTATTACCACAAACACGACAAAGATATTTCGGAGTGGTTTGCCTTCGATCAGGAGTTTTGTTTCTCTATTATTAGCTATTTCAAGCAGGTGCCGAGTGTGCTTATTTTGCAGTGTTTGGAAGATAGTGAGGTGATTACGATATCGCGCAAGGGGCTCGATGAACTGCGGAATAGTAATTTTGAGATTGCCAATTTGGCTTACGATTTGGTTTCGGGCTCGTTGATTCTCTCGCAGGAGCGCATGGCGAGTTTGCAGTTTGAAACAGCGCTGCAACGATACGAATCGCTTATGAAACAGCATCCTACTATGCTGCAAAGGGTGCCTCTTCACTTTATTGCGTCTTATTTGGGTGTGAGCTCCGAAACCTTGAGCCGAATAAGAGGGCAAATTCACTAATTGACAATTATCAAGTAGTTTTTAATAGAATTAAGGTAAAATTGTATAAAAAAATTAAACTCATGAAAACGAAAGCATTTCTTTTTTTACTCGTATGTGGCCAACTCGTATTTGCCCAACGCGTATCTGCCCAACGCATAACCAATGTGCAGGCGATTCTAGGAAAATTAACCACCGAAGAGAAGGTGTCGCTGCTGGTTGGTGCCGGTCAGGATTTATCGGCTTTGGGCATGGCAGCTCCAGTTACGCCCATTATTGAAAAGGTTCCTGGCGCTGCTGGAATGAGTCAGGCTGTATCAAGACTGGATATTCCGGTAATTGTTTTTTCTGATGGTCCAGCAGGTGTGCGCATTGAGCCGATACGAAAAGATGAACCAGGCAAAACCTATTATGCAACGGCTTTTCCTGTGGCTACTCTTTTGGCCTCGTCGTTTAATGAAGATGTGCTCGAGAATGTGGGTGTTGCCTTTGGCGATGAGTGTAAAGAATATGGAATAGATGTGCTACTGGCACCAGCGTTAAATATTCACCGCAATCCGCTGGGTGGTAGGAACTTTGAGTACTACTCTGAAGATCCTGTGGTGGCAGGAAAAATGGCATCGGCTTTTACCAAAGGCGTGCAATCGCAAGGGGTTGGTGTGAGCATCAAACACTTTGCAGCCAACAACCAAGAAACCAACCGAATGCAAGTAAACACCGTGGTAAGCGAAAGAGCCATGCGTGAGATTTATCTCAAAGGGTTTGAAATTGCCGTGAAGGAGTCAGATCCGTGGACAGTCATGTCGTCGTACAACGAAATAAACAGCGTCTACACGAGCGAAAATGGCGATTTGCTTACCAAAATATTACGGGAAGAGTGGGGCTTTAAGGGCTTTGTAATGACCGATTGGTATGCGGGCAAAAACGCCGTAGCACAAGTAAAAGCAGGCAACGATATGCTTATGCCAGGCACCCCTGAACAGTCGGCTCAAATATTGAAGGCCTTGGCCGATGGCCGTTTATCTATGAAGGATTTGAACCGCAACGTGGCAGCTATTTTAAATATCTATGTTAAAACGCTCTCTTTTAAAGATTATAAACCAAGCCAAACACCACAACTCGAGTTGCACAAAACGGTATCGCGACAAGCAGCTACCGAAGGCATGGTATTACTCAAAAACGATAAAAATGCCTTACCTCTTACAGCTCAAAGCAATGTTGCGCTCTTTGGCGTAGGGTCGTACATGACCATTGCTGGCGGCACAGGTAGTGGCGATGTAAATAAGGCGTATACGGTTTCAATATTCGAAGGTCTTCAAAAATCGGGCGTCGCACTAAACCTTTCAACAACGGAGGCTTGCATGAATTATATAGCCGAACAAAAAGCCAATAAAAAGCCAAAGGCCAATTTTTTTGAGCCCAATCTTCCTTTCGAGGAGATGACTTGGAGCGATAGCCTCTTAAATGTTATTGCACAACAATCTTCGGTAGGCGTATTTACCCTTGTGCGTACCTCGGGCGAAGGTGCCGATCGTAACGAGAGCAACGACTTCAACCTTAAACCATCAGAAAAAAACGCTATTGCACAACTTTGTAGCGTCTTTCACAAACAAAATAAACCCGTAGTGGTGCTTCTCAATATTGGCGGTGTTATTGAAACTGCCTCGTGGAAAGAGCAACCCGACGCCATATTGCTTGTTTGGCAACCGGGACAAGAGGGTGGCCTTGCTGTGGCCGACATCCTTTCGGGTAAGGTAAACCCATCGGGTAAGTTACCTATGACCTTCCCTGTGAATTATTCCGATGCCTATTCGGCTAAGAATTTCCCAGGCAAACAAATAGACCCAACGGCCATACCGCACCCTTTCTTGGGCACTCCTGCAGAGGTTATTTATGAGGAAGATATCTTTGTGGGATACCGCTATTTCGAGAGCTACAATGTGGCTACATCTTACCCTTTTGGCTTCGGATTGTCGTACACCAATTTCACCTTTTCGGCACTTAAAACAGCGCAGTTGCCCAACGGCAGTGTAAAGGTAACCTTCAATGTTACCAACAGTGGCACCGTGGCGGGCAAAGAGGTGGTTCAATTTTACGCATCGGCACCTGCAGGCAAACTGCATAAACCGGCCAAAGAGCTTAAAGCATTTGCCAAAACCACCTTGTTAAAGCCTAGCGAAACCGAGTCGTTCGAATTTACGCTCACCCCTTACCAGCTCAGTTCTTTCGACAGTCAAGAATCGGCTTGGATTATGGAAAAAGGCGACTATAAACTCACCATCGGTTCTTCGAGCGAAGATTTACCGCTAAGTGCCAGTTTTAACCAACCAACCACTGTGGTTACCCTTAAAACAAACAAGGTGTTTACTCCAAAAATAGCTATTAACGGCCTCAAATAGAGCGCCTTCAACACACCGAAATCGCAAAGAGTTGACGTTCTAAATATCAACTCTTTGCGATTCTTTTTTAGAACATTTTTGGCGTTACCCTAGCGGGTCGTGCTTTCGCTTCAATCTTTTTGCCCACTAAGTCCCGAGTTGACTCAAATCCCATAAGGGCAAAAAGGATTTCCGCTCTATCACTAACGCAAAAGAATTACCCACCTAAGTAGCACCTACTATTGGCGCACCTAAGCCAACAAAAAACCAAGCAAAAACATAACTCAATCCCTCACCTTTTCCACATCCCGAAAACACCACCGCATCAAAGAAAAAACTATATTTGGGCATCCATAAACAGTTTCACACCTACAACCAAAAAGGTTCTAAACTCTAAGTTATGAACGAGAAAATAAAGCAAGAAGCCCGCAACGTAGATTGGCAAAACAACGATGCTGTTATCGAATTTTACGAACGCAACCAGCTCTATTTTAACAACTTCGTTACCATCACCGACGATGATACTCTCATCAACATCATTCAAATAAAAGCCAACTACATCAACGCCCTCATTGCAAAAATGCGCTTCTCAAAAGCCAAAAATACACTCGCAACTCGCAATGTCCTGCTTCAAAAAATTGCTCATCATCCCACTCTATTTGCCCAATACACTGAGAAATACACCTTCTACGCAGGTATTGTTAATGGAAACCTCAAAAACTACAAAGAAGCCCTGAAAATATTCAAACAGCTCACCCGCATCGACCCAGAAAACGATATTTACCAAGATTGGCTGTCGCAAATGAAGCTTAAACTTCAATCCAAAAGACTCTCAATCATCGGCTACCTAGGTCTTGCCATCATCTTCACCGACATTTACTTTGGTCTCGTCTACAAACACCCCATGCGATGCGAAATAGTTGCCTTTGCGTTCTTGCTCGCCCTTATTCCGTGGGTGCTGCCGCGCATATTGCAACTCATAAACCACTTGCTTAAAAAAAGACATCGCTCTATTTAGTTTGCCAGCTTTCACTTTAATACCGAATCAAACTAAATATTTATTTATACTTTTGGTATAAGTAAACGGAACTAAACAATGTCGCATTACTTTTTGCCTTGCATTAGGTAAAGTCGCTCTCTCTTGGTGAGGGATTTATGGAGAGGTCGGATATTTTAATATGACATTATCTCTTTCCTGCTACTTAAGTAAAACACCTATAAATTCAATAATTTAATTACTTTAATTACTTTAATACCAATGTTTATGAAGCCAGACCTAAAATCACTCAAATCTAACGTCATCTTTAAAGTCATTATAATTGTTGTCATTACGATGCTGCTCCTCATTCCAACAGCAATGATTGAAAGCCTTATTTCCGAAAGGCAACACACTCAAGAGGAAGCCATTGGTGAGGTAAGTTCGAAATGGGGCGAGAGTCAAACCATTACTGGCCCCATTGTTTCGGTGCCTTTCTTTCGAT